>NZ_JBHVBL010000006.1:0-130612 GCF_042668165.1 Arthrobacter sp. NPDC057388 | reverse complement strand
AATTGACTCTTAATCAATGGGTTCCGGGTTCAAGTCCCGGGGGGTGCACCACCGAAGCCCCGCCTTCAAGGCCACAAGCCTGAAGGCGGGGCTTTTTCGTTCCCTCTGCGATCGCCGGAAAGTGGCTGTAGAGCTGCGTGGGACGCTCGTGTTGTCGTTGGCAAAAATTCGTGTAGAGTGGCATGTCGTTGCGGACGTCAGCGAGAGAAATACATCGCCCGCCGACGAACAAAACAACAGATGCACCTCTAGCTCAATTGGCAGAGCAATTGACTCTTAATCAATGGGTTCCGGGTTCAAGTCCCGGGGGGTGCACCACCGAAGCCCCGCCTTCAAGGCCACAAGCCTGAAGGCGGGGCTTTGCCGTTTCCGGGACCCTGGCCTCAGGCTCCCCTGGGCGGGCCGCCGGAGGAACCTCTGATTTGCAGTTCGCTGCTGACCAGATGCTTCCGGCCCGGCAGGTCGGGGTTGCCCAGCCGTTCCAGGATGTACCTGCCGGCCTGAACGCCGACGGCCAGGTTGCCGTTGTCCACCGAGGTCAGGGACAGGTGTCGGATGCGGGCAAGGTACGTGTTGTCGTAGCCAACCAGGGAAAGGTCGCCTGGAACGGTCACCCCCGTGTCCGCCGCAGCGGAGAGCACGCCGATGCAGGCAATGTCGTTGAAGGCGAAAATGGCCGTCGGCCGGGCAGCGGCAGTCAACAGGGTCCTCGCCGCACTGTACCCGCTTTCCTCACTCATGCCACCTGCCACGGAGCGGGATTCCAGCCCCGCAGCGTGCATCGCCTGCTCATAACCCGCCCGCCGCAGGCGTCCGATCTCGTCAGGGCCCTGAAGGTGGGCAATGCGCGTGTGCCCGAGGCCAATGAGGTGCCCGGTTGCCTTCCGCGCACCGGCAACGTCGTCGTTGACCACCACGTCCACGCCCGGCAGCTCGGGATCAAGGGTGCCCGCCAGGACCACGGGAACCACTGCGGAGGCCTTCCTGATGGCCTCCGCTTCCGTAGTGGTGCCCACCACCACCAGACCGTCGATCCGCTGCTCCAGCAGTGCCTCGACCGACGGCCGGCCGATGCGATGGTCTGTGTAGGAATCGGCGAGGACGGGCGAAACGCCGGCGGAATGCAGGGAAGCGGAGAGACCTTCGAGTAGCTCGATGAACCAGGGGTTCCGGAGGTCATTGAGCAGGACGCCAACGGTACCTGTGCGCGGCATGGAGAGCCCGCGGGCCAGCTTGTTGGGCCGGTAACCGAGTTCTTCCATCGACTCAAGCACCGCCCGCCGTCGGGCTTCGCTGACGTTCCCGGAACCCTGCAGAACCAGCGAAACCAGCGATTTTGACACTCCGGCCCGCTCTGCCACATCGCGGATGGTGGGTTTCGCCGGGGGCTGGCCCCCCTTGGGGATGGATGTGCTCACTGTGCTCCTATTCCGGATACGGCAGGTTGGCGCTGCCCGTCATACCAGCCTAAGGGTTGACGGACAGGTCGTCCGTCCTCGATCATGGACCGGTCCAAGAAAATTCCAAAGAGTCAAAGAGGAACATCATGAGTGAACCGCACGCACGGCGGCTGGTGGCCGGGATGGTTGGAGGCGGCGCAGGGGCAGACATCGGCAAGACGCACCGCCGGGCCATGCGCCTGGACGGTGAATTCGACCTTCAGGCCGGCGTCTTTGGCCGCCAACCGGAACGCTCCGCTGCCCTGGCATACGAACTGGGCATTCCGGAGGACCGGCACTACGCTGGCTTTCGCGAAATGGCGGAACAGGAATCCGGCCGGGAAGACGGCATCGATGTGGTGGTTGTTGCCACGCCGAATGACAGCCACTTCGAGATCGCCCGCACTTTCCTTCAGGCCGGCATCTCCGTGGTGTGCGAGAAGCCGCTGACCCGGTATGCAGTGACCGCCGCGGAACTGGTGCGGATCGCCGCCGACAACGGCGCCATCCTCGCCGTCCCGCACTGCTACTCCGCCTACGCCATGGTGCGGCACGCGGCCCGCATGGTGCGGGACGGGCAACTCGGCACCATCACCTTCGCAGACGTGGAGCACGCCTCGGGCTGGGCCGCCTCTCCCCTGGAGCAGGGCGGGCACAAGCAGGCCACCTGGCGGACGGACCCGGATATCGCCGGCTTCCCCAGCGTCGTAGGCGATCTTGGCACGCACGGCTTCCACCTGCTTCGCTACATCACCGGTCTTGAAGCAGAGCGGGTGTCCGGCCGGTTGAAGACCCTGGTTCCGGGAAGGCGGGTCTTCGACCACGCCACGGTCGAATTGCAGCTCACCGGTGAGGTTCCCGGCCGCTTGTGGGCCAGCATGGCCGCCGCCGGCCATAACCACGGCCTGCGCATCCGGGTCTTCGGCACGAACGGCAACCTCGAATGGCAGCATGAGGATCCGCATCACCTGACGGTCCAGGACCTGAATGGGACCACGACGGTGCTGACGGAGGGGCTCAGCACACTGTCGGAGGATGCCTCCCGCCTCACCAGGGTGGGCCTTGGACATCCTGAAGGGTTCCTCGAAGCCTTCGCCAACTTCTACCGCGACCTGGCCGTGGACCTGCGCGCCCGCCGCGACGGCACTCTGCCGGAGACCCGGGAGCTGTCCTTCCCGACCGGGCACGACGGCCTTGCGGGCGTCAGGTTCGTCGAGGCCGTCGCCGCATCACATGCCCGGGATGCCGCCTGGGTGGCCCCGGCACGTGCCGCAGAGATGGCTGGAGTCTGACAATGCAGCGTTTCGCACTCCTTGGCGCCGGCTTCATTGGTTCCGTTCACGCCGCCAATCTCACCGCCCACCCGGATGTTGATTTCCAGCTGGTTTTTGATGTTGACCAGGACCGCGCGAAGGCCCTCGCTGTCAAGCATGGCGCCCGCGCCGCTGCTAACCTGGCAGAGGTGTTTGACGCCGCGGACATCGACGCGGTATTCATCGCGTCCTCCACCGATACCCATGCCGCACACCTGCGCCGTGCCGCCGAGGCAAAACTGGCAGTACTGTGTGAAAAACCAATCGACCTGGACCTTGGGCAGGCCCGTGAGACTGCCGCCTTCGTAGGCCGGCACGCCGTGCCGGTCATGGTGGACTTCAACCGCCGCTTTGACCGCGACTACGCCGAACTCAAACGGATCGTCGATGCCGGGGAAATCGGAGACGTGGAGCTCATCCAGCTCACCAGCCGCGGCCCGGCCATGTCGCCGCTCCCCTACATCGCCACGTCAGGCGGCCAGATGCGCGACCAGGCCGTTCACTTCTTTGATCTGGCCCGCTGGCTGACAGGAGCGGATCCGGTTGAGGTTTTCGCCACCGGATCGGCCCTGGCCGAACCGCGGCTGGCCGAGTACGGCGATGTGGATACATCCGTGGTGTCCCTCCGGCTCCCCGGCGGCGCGCTGGTCCAGATCGACTGCACGCGCCGTACCGGCTACGGCTACGACGAGCGGATCGAAATCATGGGTTCCCGCGGGTTGGCTGAGGCCGGCCGCCACCGGACCGGCGCCGTGTCCAGGTATTTCACGGGGCAAGTGGTGGCCGACGGCATGCATCCCGGCTGGTTCGAGCGGGTGCAGCCCACCTACGCCGCTGCGCTGGGCCATTTCGTCGCAGGTTTGGAGCGCGGAACGGATAACGACGGCGGCGCACGGCTTACCCCGTCGCTCCAGGATGGCCTGAAGGCACAGGCCATCGCCGAAGCGGCAACCCTGTCCCTGCGCACAGGGAGGACCGAGACGATCCAGTACTGAACTGGGCTAGGCCGCCGCGGGCGGCACTGGACCTGCCGGATTAAGGGCCGCCCCGGCGACGACCGCCGGGCGGGTTCCCCGCACTTCGCCCGGACCAGGCTCCTCCCGGCGTCAGCCCGCCGTCTGCAGCGCCACGCGCACCGGCTCCCCGGACTGCAGCGAGGCCTGGGCGGCGTCGGCCACCATCGACGCGGCGACGGCGTCCTCCGGCGTGCAGGGGTTCTCCCGTTGCCCCAGCACCACTTCCACGAAGGCCGCCATCTCGGCACGGTACGCTGCCTGGAACCGCTCGGCGAACGTCGTATGCGGCCGCCCGGCCGGGAAACCCACTCCCGGTTCGGCAGAAGACATGGCCATGTGCTCATCCATCCCCACCATCACGGACCCCGCGGACCCCTGGAGTTCCAGCCGGACATCATGCCCCGCACCGTTGTAGCGCGTGGCCGAGACCGTTCCGACGCTGCCGTCGTCGAAGGTCACAACGGCGAGCGCCGTGTCGACGTCACCCACGGCCCCGATTGCGGGGTCACCGTTGTTTGACCCCTTGGCGAAAACCTCCACGATTTCCCTGCCGGTGATCCAGCGGAGAATGTCGAAATCGTGGACGGAGCAGTCGCGGAAGAGGCCGCCGGACGTCGCGAGGAACTCCACCGGCGGCGGGGCCATGTCACAGGTGACGGCCCTGACGGTATGGAGCCAGCCCAGCTCGCCCGCAGTGAAAGCGCGTCTGGCCTCGAGATAGCCCGGATCAAACCGTCGCTGGTGGCCGATCTGCACTGTGCCGCCCGTAGCCCGGATATGGTCGAGCACGGGCAGTGATTCCTGCACGTTCACAGCCACAGGCTTCTCGCAGAACACCGGGACCCCGGCGTCCACGCCGGCCCTGATCAGGTCCGGGTGCGTGGCAGTCCCGGTGGCAATGACCAGGCCGTCGATGCCGGATTCCAGCAGGGCCTCAACGGACGGATGGAACGCTGCGCCGATTCCGGCGGCCAGTGACCGGGCGGGCTCTGCCGCCACGTCGGTCAGTTTGAGGTGAACCGCGGTGCCCTGCGGGTTCATCAGTTCGTTCAGGCCGGTGATGTTCCGGGCGTGCATGGCGCCGATGCGGCCTACTCCCACGAGCCCAAGGGTCACTTCTGTCATGCTGCTCCTTTGCTGTTCGGATTTCCCTGCTCCGCGGGTTTGCTCTCGTGGACGTCGGCGACCTCGGCCTGGACTTCCTTGAGCGCGTCAGTGTGGCCGCCAAGCTGTTCGAGTTCGTGGGCGAGTTCTGCGAGTTCGGCGCCGCCGGCCATCTGGGCGGTCAGTTCCTCCAGTGTGATGTCCTTCTTCTCGTAGTAGCCGATCGATTTGCCGCGCTTGAGGAGCAGGAACCGGTCCCCGACCGGGAAAGCGTGGTGCGGGTTGTGGGTGATAAAGATGACCCCAAGGCCGCGGTCCCGGGCCTGCAGGATGTACCGCAGCACAACGCCGGACTGCTTCACGCCGAGGGCGGCGGTGGGTTCGTCCAGGATCAGGACCTTGGCGCCGAAGTACACGGCCCGGGCGATAGCCACGCACTGGCGTTCACCGCCGGAGAGCTGCCCGATGGGCTGCTCGACGTCGCGCAGGTCGATGCCCATGTCCGCGAGCTCCTGCTTGGTGATGTCCTTCATCCGCTGGACATCCAGGCGCCTGAACGGGCCGGCCCCGGTAGTAATCTCCGAGCCGAGGAAGAAATTCCGCCAGATCGGCATCAGGGACACGACGGCGAGGTCCTGGTAGACCGCGGCGATCCCGGCGTCCAGTGCCTCGCGCGGCGAACTGAGCTTGCGCTCCTCCCCCATGATCCTGAACGTGCCCTCATCGTGCTGGTGCAGGCCGGCAATGATCTTGATCAGCGTGGACTTCCCGGCGCCGTTGTCGCCCAGGACGCAGGTGACGCGGCCGTTGTCCACCGCCATCGTCACGTCACGGAGGGCGATGATGTTGCCGTAGTGCTTGCCGACGTTCTCCAGCGACAGCAGGTGGACCGGGGTGTGCGTCAGCGGGTCTTTTTCTTCCTTGAGCAGCGTCTGCTGGTCAATCCGGTGTGCATTCATGGTCCGGCTCCTATTTCAGTTCCGCGCGGCGCTTGACGATCAGGTTCACAATGGTGGCCAGCAGCAGCATCAGGCCCAGGAAGAACTTGAACCAGTCCGGGTTCCACTGCGCGTACACGATGCCCTTGTTGGCCATCCCGAAGATGAACGCACCGATCGCTCCGCCCACCGCCGAGCCGTAACCGCCGGTGAGCAGGCACCCGCCGATCACGGCGGCAATGATGTAGAGGAACTCGTTGCCCACGCCCTCACCGGACTGCACGGCGTCGAACGCGAACAGGTTGTGCATCCCCAGGACCCAGCCGCAGAACCCGACCGCCATGAAGAGGCCGATCTTGGTCTTCGTCACGGGAACGCCCACCGCGCGGGCCGCGTTCGCGTCCCCGCCGGCGGCGAAAATCCAGTTCCCCACCCGGCTCCGCAGCAGCACCCACGAGGCCACCGCCACGAGGGCAATCCAGATGAAGACGGTGATCTTGACTTCCACGCCGCCCAGGGTGATCGAGGAAGCGAAGATGGCCTGGGCGGAGGAGAACCCGTCCATGGTGGAGATCGACGGAGAAGATACACTGCCGCCGATCAGGCGGGTGAGACCGAGGTTGAGTCCGGTCAGCATCAGGAACGTCGCCAGTGTCACGATGAAGCTGGGGAGCTTGGTCTTGATCAGGATCCAGCCGTTGATGAAGCCGATGCCCAGCGAGACCACCAGGGCCAGGCCGACGCCGACCCAGACATTCATGCTGAAGTACCAGCTGAACAGGGACGCCGTCAGTGCCGAACTGATCACCGCGACGCCGGTGGAGAGGTCGAATTCACCGCCGATCATCAGCAGCGACACCCCCACCGCCATAATGCCGATCGTCGAGGAACCATAGAGCACGGTGGCGAAGGCGTTCGGCTGGGTGAAGGTCTGGGACACGGACGCGAAAAACACGAACAGGACAATCGCCCCGACGAGGGCCCCAACCTCGGGACGGCCAAGCAGCTTTTGCAGCGGATTGCGCCTGCCGACGCGCTCGTCACTCAGCGCCGGTTTGGTAATGGTTTGGGTCACGGTCATTGGAATGCTCCTTGCTGCCCGGTCCGGCGTCGCCGCCGGACCGGGGTGGCTGACTCTAGCGGATTCCCTGCTGGGCGAAGGTAAGGGCGTTGGCCGCTCCGGCCTTGTCGACGATGGTGGGGCCGGTCAGGACAGGCTGGCCGCCGCCGAGCTTGAATCCGCCCCGCTTGGCCTGCCACAGCGCATCCACCGAGCCGTAGCCCTGAAGCCAGGGCTGCTGGTCGACGGTGAATTCGACCGTGCCGTCAGCGATCTTTTGGGCGAGCTCTGCGTTCATGTCAAAGGAAGCCACCTTGGCCTTGCTGCCGGCTCCGGTCACCGCCTTGAGGATGGTGAGCGTGTAGGGAGCGCCCAGGCCAATGATGACGTCGGCATCAGCCGTGGCCTGGAGTTTGGCAGTCACGGTGGAGGATACCTGGGTCATGTCCGTGCCCTGTACGTACAGGATCTCCGTGGCCGGGACCTTTGACTTCACGCCGGCGCAGCGGGCTTCGAGGCCGACGTGTCCCTGCTCCTGGATGACGCAGACTGGGTGCTTGAGTCCGAGCGAATTAAGCTTGTCGCCCACGGCTTCACCGGCGAGTTTCTCATTCGACCCGAAGTGCGTGAACGCCCCGAGCTGCGCGAAGACGGATTCACCGGCATTGAGGCTCACGACAGGGATGCCCGCATCGGTGGCTTTCTTGAGGGCGTCTTTCAGGGCATCAGGCTTGGCCAGGGTCACGGCGATGCCGTCCACCTTCTGGTCCACGGCCTGCTGGATCAGCTGGGCCTGCCGGCCACCTTCAGGGTCGGACGTGTAAAGCAACTCCACATTGTCCTTGGCTGCGGCCTCTTCGGCGCCCTTGCGCACGATGTCCCAGAAGGTGTCACCTGGTGCGGCATGCGTGATCAGCGCGACCTTGATGCGTGGCGTCGACGCTGCCTGCCCGCCACCTCCGGCGTTCGCATTCTCAGGTGCCCTGCCGCCGCTGGATGAACAGGCACTGAGGGCCAGCATCGGCACGACGGCGGCGACCAGCGCCACCCTCCGCAATGAAAATCTCTTCACCGAAAATCTCCTTTGATTCGGGCTCCGGCCACACCAGACTGCGGGTGCCGAAATGTTGATATCACTGATCATGGTGACTTACATCACGCTTGTCAATCTTTGTCCTAACATTAGGACGATAATATGTTCCGCGGCTCACGGTGAACGCGTTGCGGAACGCTGCCAAAGCGTTGTCCCCTGCCTCCGGCCCCGCTCCTCCGGAGGCCGCTGCCTCAAGGCCAACGACGCCTGAGTAGCCGGTGCCGGCGAGCGCCTTCGCGACGGCACCGTAGTTGATTTCCCCGGTGCCGGGCTCACACCGGCCGGGAACGTCCGCCACCTGGACTTCACCGATCCATGGGAGTGCGCCGCGGACAAGTTCGATCAGGTTTCCCTCACCGATCTGGGCGTGGTAAAGGTCAAGCATCATTCTCACGTTCGGGTGATCAGCCGCGGACACGAGTGCCTGTGTGTCCTTGGCCCGGGCCAAAGGTATGCCCGGATGGTCCAGGACCGTGTTGAGGTTCTCGAGCACAAAGACCACGCCGTGCCTCTCGCCCAGGCTCCCCAGCCGTTCCAGGGCGCGGAGACCGGTCATCCACATCTGGCCGCTGGAGCGGTGGAGGGGCCGCACGGCAGCCCCGTCGGCGCCAAGTTCCGCCGGGTGGACCACCATCCGCCCAACGCCTAACTCCAGCGCCGTCGGGATGAGTTTTTCCGCCGATTCAACCACCCGGTCCGAACCGTCGGGATCAATGAGGCTGCCGCCAAAGTAGCCGCTCATGGAGGAAAACCGGGCGCCCGTGGCAACCAGCGCCGGAATGTCACGGTTCCGCGTGTCCCAGAGTTCCACTTCGAAGCCCTGCGCGTGAATGCGCCGCACCCGCTCGACCAGGGGCAGCTCCCCATAGATCATCTCGGCGCAGGCCGCGAGCCGGAAGCTCATGCGCCGTGTCCGGTCAGCTGCGGTTCCGTGAGTTGCGGTTCCGTGCGCTGAGGTTCCGTGCGCTGTGGTTCCCTGAATTGCAGTCCAGGGAGCTGCCATCCAGGCTCGGCAGCCTGCAGCTGCGCCACCGTTGAAACCTCCACCGGGAGGCCGGTCTCGTGCGACCGGATGGCCGCCAGCGCCACGGCAAGCGCGTTGCGCGCATCGACGCCACCGGGGGCTGGGCTTCCGTCCTGCCGGTGCCCTGCACGGCGGGCAGCAACGCCGTCGACAAACCGGGCAAGTTCGGCAGTGTAGGCATCATGGAAGAGGTCGATATTCAGCCGCACAGTGCCAGCGGCAATGCCCGCAGCGGTGTAGCTCAGGGCACTCGATGACTGGGGCCCGCCGGCAGTGACCATGCCGGCCGATCCGAAGACCTCTCCGCGCACGTCGTAGCCGTAGAGGGCGTTGAAGTTGGCCTCGGCCACCGCGATTGCCCCATTGCTGTACGTCACGGTGACCACGGCCGTATCCAACAGGCCGCCGGCTTTCGCTTCCGGCGCCACCAGCGCATCGGCCACTGCGTGCACTTTGACCGGAACCGCACCCGGATTCAGCCAATTAAGGGTGTCAAAGTCATGGATCAGCGTTTCCAGGAAGATCGTTCCGGGCGCGATCCGTTCCGGGGCGGCAAGACCCGCCGCGGTCCCTGGGTCCCGCGTGAGGGAGCGCAGCAGCTGGGGGTTGCCCACGGCGCCGTCGTCGATTAGTTTCCTGGCGGCAGCGAAGTCAGCCGCGAATCGCCGGTTGAACCCGAACTGGACGTTGACCCCGGCAGCATCCGCGGCAGCCAGCGCTTTGTCCAGTTCTTCGACAGTGCGGCCTCCCGGCTTTTCGCAGAAGACGTCCTTGCCCGCACGGGCAGCAGCTGCGATCAGGCCGGAATGGAACCTCGCGGGAGACGCCACCAGGACCGCATCAATCCCGGGGTCACCCATGATGTCCGCCGGATCCTCGGTAATTCTGGCAATTCCAAGCCTGCTTGCCAGGGCCTCGGCGGCCGGAACCGCGGGATCGGCGACGGCATCGAGCCGCGCGTTCGGGATCCGCCGCGCCACGGATTCGGCGTGGAAGGCGCCGATCCAGCCTGCTCCGATCAGGCCGAGGCGGACGGGCCGGTTTTCAGAGGACGGCTGCTGAATGTAGGTCATGACTCGCTCCTAGGAGGTTCTAGATCGTTCTAGTGGGAAGATCGTGGCACAGTTTCTGGCGTTCTGTCTAGAACGTTCTATAGACTGCTTCCGGCAAGGAGGCGCATGACTGAACAGCAACGGCGGCCAACCCTGATGGATGTGGCCGAAGCGGCCGGGGTATCGCGGGCACTGGTATCGATCGTGATGCGCGGCGCCCCCGGCGCGGCCGACGCCACCCGGCAAAAGGTGCTGGACACTGCCCGCGGGCTCGGCTACCGGCCCGACAGCCGAGCCCGGCTGCTGCGCAGCAGCCGCACCAAACTTCTGGGCCTCAGCTTCTCCACGGCTCACGCCTTCCACGCAGAAATTGTGGACGCCGCCTACGCCGAGGCCGGTGCCAAGGGCTACGAACTCGCGTTGGGCGGTGTCACCAGCGGCAGGCCTGAAGCGCGGACCATCGAGGCCCTGCTGGATTTCGGATCCGAGGCCCTGATCCTGGTCTCGCCCACACTCAGCAGCGCCGAACTGGCGCGGTACGCCGGCCAGGTGCCCGTGGTGAGCCTCCTCAGGAGCGACGTCGGTGAACTCACCGATTCGGTGAGCAGCGACGACCACGAGGGCATCCGCATGGCCGTGGAGCACCTTGTTTCCCTGGGGCACCGGCGGATCGTGCATGTCGACGGCGGTACGGCCGTTTCGGCCGAAGCGCGCCGTACTGCCTTTCGGACGGAAATGGAACACCGGGGCCTGGTGCCGGCCATCGTTGCCGGTGGCGCCATGGAGGAAGACGGCATGGCTGCCGGCAATTCGCTGCGCCAGAACATGCCAACGGCTGTCATAGCCTTCAACGACAGGGCAGCTCTTGGCATCATCGAGAGCCTCCGGGCACAGGGGCTTGAGGTCCCGGCCGATGTGTCAGTGCTGGGCTACGACGACAGCCAGTTCGCGCGGCTCAGCTACGTGCAGCTGTCCTCGGTCAGCCAGGACGCGCCGCTGCTCGCGGCAGCAGCTGTGGACCGGGCCGTGGCGCGGATTGAAGGAACGCAGCCGGCCGGGCAGGTTGTCCGGAGGCCGCATCTGGTTGCTCGCAGAACCACCGCCGCCCCACGTGCAGGCGGGTAGCCGCCGTGCAGGCACTTTGCGGGCGCTGGAAAGCGGCGGTACTAGGAATTGGCCTCGACCGTCAGCCCGGCGTCGGCGCCGGCCACGATGGCGTTGGTCTCGGGCGAAGCAAAGCGCTTGGCCAGCTCCCTGACCACGGCCTGAAGTTCCTGGCGGAGCACGTCCGGGTCAATGGACGCCGCGGCGAGGACCGAACGCTCCATGTCCGCTGCTGCCATGACAGCCTCGGTGCCGCGCTCGGTGAGTGAAACAACATGGCTGCGGCGGTCGGACGTGCTGCGCTGCCGCACGATATGCCCGTGGGATTCGAGGCGGCTCAGCGTCTTACCCATGGTCTGCGCCTGCACGCGGACGAGCTGGGCAAGCTGCGCCTGCGTCATGGGGCCGCTGTTGTAGAGCACTTCGATGGCGATGACGCCGGCGTGGGTAAGGCCAATGGCACCCAGCTTCTCGTTCCAGGAGTGCTCAACGAGGCGGGCAGCCGTGGACAAGAGGCGCCCTGTGGGCCAGCGATCCATATCAGGCATACCACCAAGTATAACTAAGCCTGATTAGTACCCGGCACGGAGCCCTTACTAAGCTGAAATGTCCTGATCAAAAACAAGGAGACAACGTTGGCTGAAAAACTTAAGGCGGGCGACAACGCACCCGGCTTCACACTGAAGGATGCTACGGGAGCGGACGTCAGCCTCAGCGACTACCGCGGCCGGAACACCATCGTCTACTTCTACCCGGCCGCCGCCACGCCCGGCTGCACCAAGCAGGCCTGCGACTTCCGGGACAGCCTGGCATCCCTGCAGGCTGCCGGCTACGAGGTGCTGGGGATTTCGCCCGACCCCGTGCCCAAACTTGCCAAATTCGCCGACGCCGAGGGCCTTACCTTTCCGCTCCTGTCGGACGAAGAACATGCCGTCGCCGAGGCGTACGCCGCGTGGGGCGAGAAGAAGAACTACGGCAAGACCTACGAGGGCCTCATCCGCTCTACCGTGGTGGTGGACCAGGACGGCAAAGTTGCCGTGGCCCAGTACAACGTCCGCGCCACGGGGCACGTCGCCAAGCTGCGCAGGGACCTCAAGCTCGAAGAGGCTGGCTAGCCCTTCGCCTGAACAGCTGACCGCGCCTGCGGCGGGCACTGCACAGGTGACGGTACAATTGAGGCTGGCATCCGCCGTCGTACGTTTTCCTGCTGCCCGCAGCACGGACAGCGCCGCGGGTGGAGCCGGGCGCGAGTGGTGAAATTGGCAGACACGCAGGATTTAGGTTCCTGTGCCTTCGGGCGTGGGGGTTCAAGTCCCCCCTTGCGCACAGAGATGAGAAGGAATCCCGGGCTCCGGCCCGGGATTTCTGCGTTTAAAAACTTTCCTCAAGAAATCTCCGGATTCACCCATCCATAGCTGCAGGGCAGGCGAATACCCAGTGAGACACCGCCCAAGAGCCTGGAAGAACAGGCCGGTGCCCCACAGTCGGAAAAAGGATCACCGGAGGATCCCGTTCTCCCTCCGGCCCGTTCATCGGCACAACTAAGGAGAAGTGAAATGCAGTCCTTCAAGCGCCCCACCTTCACTGTCGCAGGTCTCGCTGCCGCAGCCCTGCTGAGCCTCACCGCCTGTGGCGGCTCCGCCGGTACGTCCGGCAACTCATCGGCCGCCCCCGAAACGTCCAGCGCCGCTCCGTCGAGCATGGCTCCGTCGCCGTCCGAGACTTCGGCGGCGGCCATGGACCCGGCCGCCAACCTCGCCGGCCCCGGTTGCGCTGATTACGCCAAGCAGGTGCCCAGCGGCAAGGGCTCCGTCGCCGGCATGGCCATGGACCCCGTGGCCGTAGCCGCCTCGAACAACCCGCTGCTGAAGACACTGACAGCCGCTGTGTCCGGCAAGCTGAACCCGAAGGTCAATCTGGTTGACACGCTGAACGGCAGCGAGTTCACAGTGTTCGCCCCGGTTGACGATGCCTTCGCGAAGATCGACACAGCAACGATCGAGACCCTGAAGAAGGACGACGCCCTCCTGAGCAAGATCCTCACCTACCACGTGGTGCCGGGCCAGGTCACGCCCGACAAGATCGTGGGAACGCACAAGACTGTGCAGGGCGGCTCGGTAACGGTTACGGGCACCAAGGATGCCCTCAAGGTGGACGGGGCCAACGTGATCTGCGGCGGCGTCCAGACGGCGAATGCCACCGTGTACCTCGTGGACTCGGTGCTGATGCCCAAGTAACCGCCCGCCCAAGTACTCACCGCAACTGAAGGCCGGGGTCCGAACCGAATTCGGCCCCCGGCTTTTGCGTGCCCTTCGCGGCTTCATGCCTTTTACGTGTCCGTGCCCCTTTTCGTGTCCCCGCTCACGCATAAGGCGGAGGCCGGCGATCCGTCAATTAGACTGGGTGCCGGGCAAGCAGCCGCCCAGTGCACCCCAGCAGTCCAGAGGTGGTAATCGAGTGCCCAGCAGCAGTATCCCGCGCCGTACGGCCATCAAGGCCGGCGCCGTGTTCCTGGGCCTGTCCCTCACCTCGTGCACAAGCGAAGCCGGGCCCACGCCGTCGTCCGCGGCGGCGAGCACCGCCACAACGGCATCCCCCGCCGCCCCCTCCGAATCGTTCACGTTCGGAACGGCCTCGCAGCCTCTGGGACTGGATCCCGCACTTGCCAACGACGCCGAATCGACGCGGATCACCCGGCAGGTCCTGGAAGGGCTCGTGGGCGTTGACCAGACAACCGGAGAACCCACGCCGCTGCTGGCGACGGAGTGGACGGAATCGCCTGACGGCATGTCGTACACCTTCACCCTTCGCCCGGGAATCAAGTTCCACGACGGCTCCCCATTCAACGCCGACGCCGTCTGCACCAACTTCGAGCGCTGGTTCAAGTTTCCGGCGGCGCTGCGGAAGCAGGCTCCGGGAACGAGCTTCAAAGGGGTCTTCAGGGAGCACGCCGACCATGCTGCGCTGTCTGTCTTCAAATCCTGCACGGCCCTGTCGGCCCTGCGGGTACGGATCAGCCTCACTGAACGCTTCACCGGCTTCCTTCAGGCCCTGACGCTCCCCGCTTTCGCCATCTCCTCCCCCAGGGCACTCGCTGCCGGCAAGGCGGACCAGCTCAGCCTGCGCCGCGGCAGCCAGGCAGTGTCCGCCTATGCCACACACCCCGTGGGTACCGGCCCCTTCCGCTTCTCCGCGTGGGACAGCGCGGGCGTCACCCTCGTGGCCAACAAGGAGTACTGGGGCACCCTCGGGCAAATCGCCACGCTCCGGTTCGTCACCTACGACCACCCGCAACTGCGGCTGCAGGCCCTTTTGGACGGCAGGATTGACGGCTATGACGCCGTGACGGTGGGCAACTTCGACCAGCTGGTCAAGCGCGGCATGCAGATCATCCAGCGGGACCCGTTCTCGGTGATGTATCTGGGCATGAACCAGGACATACCGGTACTGAAGGACCTCAAGGTCCGCCAGGCGATCGAGCTCGCCATCGACAAGGACACCCTGATCAGGCGGTTCTTCATTGACAACACGGCCCAGGCCTCACAGTTTGTGCCGCCCAAGCTCAGCGGGTTCAACAACAACGCACCTGCACTGGGTCACGATCCCGCCAAGGCCAGGGAACTCCTGGCAGAAGCCGGCTACAAGGGCCAGCCGCTGAAGTTCTACTACCCCTTGAACGCCACCCGTCCATACCTGCCCACCCCGGAGAAGGTCTACGCGGAAATCAGCCGCCAGCTCACCGCAGTCGGCCTCAACATCAAACCCGTCCCCGTCGACTGGACGGACGGCTACCTGCAAAAGGTGCAGAACCCCGGCGACCACGCCCTGCACCTGCTCGGCTGGAACGGTTCCTACGCCGACGCGGACAACTTCCTCGCCCCGCTTTTCGGCGAGAAGAACGGTGAGTTCGGCTACCAGGACCCGCAGGTATTTTCCAAGATTGACCGTGCCCGCGGCCTCCCGGACGGCCAGGAGCGCACGCAGCAGTACCAGACCATCAATGCCCAGATTGCAGAGTCCCTGCCTGCCGTCCCCATCGCGTTTCCGATCTCTGCTCTGGCCCTGTCCGACCGGGTCGTCAGCTATCCCGCCTCGCCGGTATTAAATGAAGTTTTCACCAAGGTCCAGCTGAGGCCTTGACGCCGGGGGCCAATTTCAGTTAGTGGGCCGTGCGGGGATATTCTGTGACAGCCAGAGCCGCCTATCGGAGACTGATTGTGACCTTCATTTCCAAGACCCAACATGCCGACGTCGTTCTTATTGGCGGCGGCATCATGAGCGCCACACTGGGTGCGTTCATCAAGCAGCTCGAACCCAACTGGACCATCTCCCTGTTCGAAAGGCTTGACGAGGCCGGCCTGGAGAGCTCGGGACCGTGGAACAACGCCGGTACCGGACATGCAGCACTGTGTGAGCTTAACTACTCCCCCGCAGCCAAAGACGGCTCGGTCAACCCCGCCAAGGCACTGCACATCAACGAGCAGTACCAGCTGTCCCGCCAGTTCTGGTCCCACCTGGTGGACAACTCCCTGATCGGCTCGCCCAAGGGTTTCATCAACACCGTTCCGCACATGAGCTTCGTCATCGGCGACGACAACTCCAACTTCCTTAAGACCCGGTACAACGCGCTCAAGGAGCACACCCTGTTCCGGAGCATGGAGTACTCCGAGGACTTCGCACAGATCGCCAAGTGGGCGCCGCTGATCGTCAAGGGCCGCGACACCAAGCAGCGCGTCGCCGCCACCCGCGCGGCTGAGGGCACCGACGTCGACTTCGGCGCCCTGACCCGCGAACTGACCGGCTACCTCGCCAACAACGGCGTGGAAATCAACTACGGCCACGACGTCACCGACGTCCGCCGGGCATCCGACGGCGGCTGGGACCTTTCGCTCAAGCACCCGGCTTCCGGGGAGCGCAGCAGCATCCGGGCCAAGTTTGTCTTCGTCGGCGCGGGCGGCGGGGCGCTCCACCTGCTTCAGGCCTCCGGCATCCCGGAAAGCAAGGGCTTCGGCGGGTTCCCCGTCTCCGGCCAGTTCTTCCGGTGCACGGACCCCGCCCTCGCCTCCCAGCACAACGCCAAGGTCTACGGCCAGGCCTCGGTCGGCGCACCGCCCATGTCCGTGCCGCACCTGGACACCCGTTATGTCAACGGCAAGCGGTCCCTGCTGTTCGGCCCCTACGCCGGCTTCTCAACGAACTTCCTGAAGAACGGAAGCTACCTTGACCTCCCGCTGTCCATCCGGCCCAGCAACATCATCCCGATGCTCGCCGTGGCCAAGGACAACATGGACCTGACTGCCTATCTGGTCAAGGAGGTGGCCAAGCGCCACAGTGACAAGGTCGAGGCCCTGCGCGAGTACTACCCCGAGGCCAAGGACGGCGACTGGGAACTCATCACCGCCGGCCAGCGTGTGCAGATCATCAAGAAGGATCCGAAGAAGGGCGGTGTCCTGCAGTTCGGCACCGAGGTGATCGCCGCCCGCGACGGTTCCATCGGCGCCCTCCTCGGCGCCTCGCCGGGGGCGTCCACGGCCGTGCCCATCATGATCGAGCTCCTGCAGAAGTCCTTCCCCAAGAACTTCAAGGGCTGGCAGTCCAAGCTCAAGGAAATGATGCCGGGCTACGGCGTCAAGCTCAACGAAAATCCGGAGCTGGCGGCCGAACTCGAGAAGGCCACCGCCAAGAGCCTCCAGCTGGAAACCGCGCCCGCAGTCCAGCGTTGACCTTCCGGCGCTAACCTTCCGGGGCCAACCCGGCACGGGTTGCGGCAGGCTCCACCGAAGTCAATTAGACCGTCAACCCAGGAGATCATGCGATGTTCCGGCTGGCCCATCTTTCCCTCGGGAACCGCGCGCTCATCGCGCTGATCACCATCTTTGCCTCGGTGTTCGGCGTGATCACCATGTCCTCGCTGAAGCAGGAACTCATTCCCTCGATTGAGTTTCCGCGGATCACGGTGATCACGTCGATGCCGGGGGCGTCACCCGAGGTGGTGGACAAGCAGGTCAGCCGGCCGCTGGAGACTGCGCTGAACGGCGTAGAGGGCCTGGAATCGACCTCGTCCACCTCCCGCAACGGCGTCTCGCAGATCAGCCTCGTCTTCACCTACGGCTCGAACCTGGACCGTGCCCGGAACCAGATCGACCGGGCCATTTCCAACGCGAAGCGCACGCTCCCCGATGACGTCCAGCCCCAGGCCATCGCCGGGAGCATCAGCGACTTCCCGATCGTCTTCCTCGCCGTTTCCTCTGACAAGGAACTGAGCGAGCTGAATACGGACCTCCAGCGGCTGTCGGTACCAAGACTGCAAAAGCTCGACGGCGTCCGGGGTGCCGACGTGACCGGCGGCGCCAGCCGGCACATCCTCATCAAGCCGGATCCGGCCAGGATGGCTGCCGGCGGGGCCAGCATCCAGTCGCTCCGGGACGCCCTGACCAACAACGGCGACCTTGTTCCGGCAGGCACGATTGAGGAGAAGGGCCAAAGCCTGTCCCTGCAGATCGGCAGTCCCGTCGATTCGGTCGCCGCCGTAAAGGCGCTGCCGCTCAGCGCGGCGGACGCAGGCACCACCATCGGATCTGTGGCAGACGTCAGCATCAAGGACGACCAGCGCACGTCGATCACCCGGACGAACGGCCTGGAAACGCTGGCCATATCCGTGACCAAGAAGCCCGAGGGCGACACCGTGGCGATCTCGCACGCGGTCAAGGACCTGCTGCCGCAGCTGGAGGCGGAGCTTGGTTCAAACGCCAAGTTCACTCCCGTGTTCGACCAGGCGCCCTTCATCGAGAAATCGATCAAGGACCTCACCACGGAGGGTCTCCTGGGCCTCGGTTTCGCCGTGGCCGTCATTCTCCTCTTCCTCATGTCCGTCCGGTCCACCCTGGTCACCGCAGTATCCATTCCGCTGTCGCTGCTGATCACGTTTATCGGCCTGTCCGGCACAGGGTATTCACTGAACATCCTCACCCTCGGTGCCCTGACCATCGCGATCGGCCGGGTGGTGGACGACTCCATCGTGGTGATCGAGAACATCAAGCGGCACCTGAGCTACGGCGAAGCCAAACTCACTGCCATCCTCACCTCCATCCGTGAAGTGGCCGGCGCCATCACCGCTTCCACGCTGACCACCGTGGCTGTCTTCCTCCCGATCGCCTTTGTGGGCGAGCTCGCGGGCGAACTGTTCCGTCCGTTCGCGCTGACGGTCACCATCGCCCTGCTCTCCTCGCTCCTGGTGTCCCTGACCATCGTCCCCGTGCTTGCCTACTGGTTCCTGAAGAGCCCAGCCAGCGGGGCTGCCGGGGACGTCCCGCGCAGTGCCCGGGAAGTCCAGGCCCAGGCCCACGAGGCCGACCAGCGCAGTCTGCTCCAGCGCGGCTACCTTCCCGTGCTGAACAAGACCCAGAAGCACCCGGTCATCACGCTGATCGCCGCGGTCCTGGTCCTCGGCGGCACCGCCGCCATGACACCGCTGCTCGCCACCGACCTGCTGGGCCGGTCCGGGGAGAACAGCATGACGGTCAAGCAGGAACTGCCCGCCGGAACCAGCCTCGACGACACCAGCGCCGCAGCCCGGAAGGTCGAGGATGTACTCCTGGACATCGACGGGATCAAGGACGTCCAGGTCACCTCCGGCAATGCGCAGGCGGGCTTCACCGCGCTGACGTCCTCGGGTGCCTCCAATTCCTCCTTCACGGTTGTGACGGACGAGAAGGCGAACCAGGGCAAACTGCAGGACACGGTCCGCAGCAAACTGGCGGCGGCGAACGTTCAGGGCAAGATCTCCGTGGGTTCACAGCAGGGAGGCTTCGGCACGTCCTCCACCGTGGACATCACCCTCAAGGCAGCCACCTCCGGTGACCTGAGGAAAGCCAGCGACGCCATGGTCAAGGCCATGACCGGAGTCCCCGGAAGCAGCGAGGTAACCACCAACCTGGCGGCCAGCCAGCCCGTGGTCCAGGTGAAGGTTGACCGGGCCAAGGCCGTTGCCGCCGGCCTCACGGAAGAACAGGTGGCAGGCGTCCTGGCATCCACCATCAGCCCCGTCCCTGCGGGCACCGTCCGGATCGACACGGACGACTTCCCGGTCCAGATCGGGGAAGGCAAACGTTTCACCAGCATCTCCGCCGTGCGGGACATCCCGCTTCCGACAGCGTCCGGAGCGGTCCCCCTCAGCCAGATTGCCGACGTCGAACAGGTGGACGTCCCCGTCTCCATTACCTCGAGCAACGGGCAGCGCACAGCGCAAGTGTCCATCACGCCGTCGGGATCCAACCTGGGCGCCGTCAGCGCCGAGGTGCAGCAGCGCCTGAAATCCGTGGACCTTCCGGCCGGGGTAACCGCGGCGATCGGCGGCGCCACCACACAGCAGGCGGAATCGTTCCGGCAGCTCGGCCTGGCGCTGCTGGCCGCCATCGCCATCGTCTACGTGATCATGGTTGCCACCTTCAAATCCCTGGTGCAGCCACTGATCCTCCTCGTTTCGGTGCCGTTCGCCGCCACCGGCGCCGTGGGTCTGCTGCTGGTGACACGGGTGCCGCTGGGGCTGCCGTCGCTGATCGGCATGCTGATGCTCGTGGGCATCGTGGTAACCAACGCGATCGTGCTGATCGACCTGATCAACCAGTACAGGACTCCGCGCGGCGGCAAGCCGGGGATGAGCGTCGCCGAGGCCATCACCCACGGCGCCCGGCAGAGGCTCCGCCCCATCCTGATGACCGCGCTGGCCACGGTCTTCGCGCTCACCCCGATGGCTCTCGGCCTGACGGGCGGCGGCGGGTTCATCTCCCAGCCGCTGGCCATCGTGGTGATCGGCGGCCTGGTCTCCTCCACGGCGCTCACCCTGGTGCTGGTCCCCGTGCTGTACCGGCTGGTGGAGGGGCGGAAGGAGAAAAAGGAGCTCCTGCGCCAGCTTAAGGAACGGCCCGGTTTCTCCCCGGCGGATGACGATGTGGACGCCGAGTTCGCCGACTGGACCACGGGCATGGTGCCCAAGCTCAGCGGCCGCCGCGCCGCCCCCGGCTCCCCCGACTAGCGCCCTCCCGCCGTCGGCACAGCAGCTTGGGCACCGTCTGGGTAGCAGTTCGGAAGGGCGGGAATATCCTGACGCCGGGGACGTTGAGGTGGGTACATGCAAATACATGTAAATCGGTACACTGTTAACTACAGTCCCGAACAACTTCGGCGAACGGAAGGCTCATCATGCAGATCGGCGTATTCAGCGTCAGCGACATCACCCAGGACCCCACCACGGGCCGGACCCCCACGGAGCACGAGCGCATCAAAGCCTCCGTGGCAATCGCCAAGAAGGTCGAAGAGATCGGCATGGACGTCTACGCCCTCGGCGAGCACCACAACCGCCCGTTCTTCTCCTCCTCCCCCACCACGACACTCGCGTACATCGCCGCCCAGACCGAGCGCATCACGCTGTCCACGGCCACCACCCTGATCACCACGAACGATCCGGTCAAGATCGCCGAGGACTTCGCGATGCTCCAGCACCTCGCCGACGGCCGCGTCGACCTGGTGCTGGGCCGCGGCAACACGGCGCCGGTCTACCCGTGGTTCGGCAAGAACATCCAGGACGGGATCGAACTCGCCATCGAGAACTACAGCCTGCTGCGCAAGCTGTGGGATGAGGACACCGTCAACTGGTCCGGAAAGTTCCGCACGCCGCTGCAGAACTTCACCTCCACCCCGCGCCCGCTCGACGGCGTGGCCCCCTTCGTGTGGCACGGCTCCATCCGCACCCCCCAGATCGCCGAAGTGGCGGCGTACTACGGCGACGGGTTCTTCGCCAACAACATCTTCTGGCCCAAGGAGCACTACCAGCAGCTGATCGGCCTCTACCGGGAGCGCTACGAGCACTACGGCCACGGCAAGGCTGACCAGGCGATCGTGGGTCTCGGCGGACAGTTCTTCATGCGGAAGAACTCCCAGGACGCCGTCCGGGAATTCCGGCCGTACTTCGACAACGCCCCCGTCTACGGCCACGGCCCGTCCCTGGAGGACTTCACGTCGCAGACGCCGCTGACCGTCGGCAGCCCGCAGGAGGTCATCGAGAAGACCCTCACCTTCCGCGAGTTCTTCGGCGACTACCAGCGCCAGCTGTTCCTGATCGACCACGCGGGCCTGCCGCTGAAGACGGTCCTTGAGCAGCTGGACCTGTTCGGCGAGGAGGTGCTGCCGGTCCTGCGCAAGGAGTACGCCGACCGCACACCGAAGCACATCCCGGCTCCGCCCACGCACGCCGGACGCGTTGCCGCCCGGATCGCCGCCGAGGGCGGTGCGCGTGAGGGAACTGCCGCCGGGATCGGCCAGGACACCGCCGCCGCCGCCGCCGGTACCCCAGCGGAGTCACGATGACACCCCGGAACGCCCCGGCCTCATCGGGAGGGTCGGCGTCCGGGCGGTCCGTGTCTACGGTCCGGCTGGCCGCCGAAACCTGGGAGTCGCTGTTCCGGGCGCAGGTGGCCGTGATGCGCCGGCTGCAGTCCGGGCCGGCCTTCCGCAACCTGGCCGTGAACGAGTACGACGTGCTGTTCACCCTGTCGCGGTGCCCCTCCGGCTGGCTGCGGCTGAATGAGCTGAACGACAACGTGCTGCTGAGCCAGTCCAGCCTCAGCAGGCTGGTAGACCGGCTGGAGAAACGCGGCCTGGTGGAACGCACGCCGGCCCCGGACGACGGCCGCGGCGTGCTGCTCAAGCTCACTGAGGAGGGCGCCGCGCTGCAGAAGGAAATCGGCCGGGAGCACGTGCGGGACATCGCCGAGCTCGTTGACCCCGCCCTGACGGCGGCGGAGCAGCGGGAACTGCTGCGGCTCACGGAGAAGCTGCGGGCGTCGCTGCCGTCCCGTTAGCAGTCAGCGGATAACGGCCAGCTTGTCCGGGTCCTCCGCCGGGAGGTCACCGTTTACAGTCGCGGACACACGGATCTCCTTGAGGGTCAGGCTTCCGCCCACGGTGGACAGGAACGCGGTATCGGAGGAGTCGCGCCCCGCCGTGATGCGCAGCATGGCCTCCCGGGGAGCCAGTCCGGTGGGGTCGATCACGTGCCAGGCGCCGTTCACATGGGCCTCAGCGACAGCGTGGAAATCCATCGGGGAAAGCCCCGGGGCGTACACGGCCGCGAGCCGGGCGGGCACGTTCTTGGCGCGGAGCAGCGAGATCGCCAGGTGTGCATAGTCCCGGCAGACCCCCCTCCGGTGCAGGAGGGTCTCCACGGCCCCGTCCGTTCCCCGGGATGAGCCGCTGACATACCGCAGCTCGCTGAACACCCAGTTGCGCACGGCCTGCAGGAGCTCCTCGCCCTGGAGTCCCCCGAACTCGGCGTAGGAGGTGGGAAGCAGCCGGTCGGACTCCGCGTACCGGCTGGGCCGGACGTACCGGATCAGTTCCATCAGCGAGGCTTCGGCAGGCTCTGCCCGGCCCCCGACAGTCGCGGAGTAATCCACGGTGACTTCCGTGGGATCGGCAAACTCCATGTAGTGGAACCTGCCGCCGTGATGGTCCGAAAGCTCAGTCAACGGAACCTGCTCCCCGTCCGCCGTCACGCGGAGGTCTTCCTCAAAGGACGTATAGCCGGGGTTCCTCGCCACGGAAATGGCCATCGCCACCTTGGTGTCGGCCACGGTCTTAAATACCAGGCGGGCAGCAACAGTTCGTTCCATGGGTCTCCGGGGTGTGAGGCGTCAGTGAACCGCGGCTGCGGGCGGGGTGTGCCGGAGCGCAGCGGGACTAGTTCTTGATCTCCAGAGACATTAGCATCCGCTGGACGTTCGCGAATTCGGAGCCCTTGTTGACGTAGCCGGCGGCCTGGTCGAGCGTGTCGAAGGCCTTGGCCGGGGCCACCTTTTCGTCCGGCGCGAACGCCTTCAGCGAGCGCACGTCACTGAAGGAGTAATTCCCCTTGCCCGGCAGCCCCTGCACCACATTCTGCAGCTGGCAGGCCTTGGAGTCGGCGCCGCCCACCAGGTTGGTGATGCCGTAGGAGCCAAAGTAGCGGTAACCCTGGATCACCCGGAACACCACGTGCGGGTCAATGGTCCCCTCCCCGCCGCTGTGCGGCAGCTCCACCGGGACACTGCTGACGACGACGTACGCCTTGCGTGCCGATGCCGCACAGCTCGCTGCAGTGGTGTTGGGCAGGCCCGTCTGGAGGGTGGCCAGATAGGTGCCTTCCGCGTCCTTGACTTCGATTTTCACAGCGCCGGGAAGGGTTCCCTTGTCAGGTTCCACGGACTGGGCGATCCAGTCCTGCGGAAGCTCGAAGCTCACGGTCTTCGCGGGGTCGGTGTAGACCTTCCACGCGGCCGCGGTGGCACCGGCAGTAGCGGAGGCAGCGGGCGTCTCCGGTGCACTGCCCGATGCGGTTCCGGAGGGACCGGCCGAACCTGATGCCGCACCGCCGGCCGGGCTGGTACCGGGTTCCGCCGTCCAGGCCGGCCCACCCTTGCTGTCGCTGCCGCAGCCGGTCATCAGTCCCGCCGTCAGCAGCACGACGGCGGCGATGCCCCTGCGTCCAGAGGCCGTGATCCCTGTCATGGCTCCAGCCTAGCCGGGACGACTGGCCCACCCGCAGGTGGCCGGCCAGCGTTTCGCCCGGCGGCCGGGCCGAGCGGCAACACCCCCAAGGAATAAGCAATAGGCTGTGATCATGGCCGAACATGAGCTGGACGCAGCGGAACAGACCCTGGCGCGCATGTCCGCCGTCGACATTGCCGACTGGCGGCTGCGGACGTTCGCCCTGTACGACACCGTGCGGAAAATCGCCGCGGACAGCCCCGCCGAGGCGCATGCCTACTGGCGGCAGGAGCGCGACCGCATGTTCGGCACGCACCCGGCATCGGCCCTGACGGATGAGGCCAAGGCGTCCTTCTACGGACTCAAGACTGCGGACTACGATCCCGTCTACCGGTTCTACGTCCCCTTGACGAAGGAGGGCGCGGGCCAGGCGATGGCTGTCGAAACCGGGACGGACGGCCTGGTCAGGTTTGTGCGGCTGGGAACATTCGACCTGCCCGAGATGGGGCAGCTGGCCGTGTGGAAGCTGCAGGGCTACGGCGGCGGGATCTTCGTGCCGTTCCGCGACGCCACCGCCGGACAGCCCGGCGGAAGCTACGGCGCCGGCCGCTACCTCCTGGACACCATCAAGGGGGCGTTCCACGGCGTCCGCGGTTCCGGGGACGAGGCGCAGTACGTGCTTGATTTCAATTTCGCCTACAACCCCTCGTGCGCCTACAACGAGGCCTGGGCCTGCCCGCTCGCGGGGCCTGCCAACCGGCTGGCGGTGGAGATCCCCGTGGGCGAGCTGTACTGACGTCACGCAGTTCCCGGCCGCTCCGCCCCGCACATACGATGGCTGAATGACCCCACCCCTCCAGCGGCGGATCGCCCGCGTCCGGCCCCTTGCCCCTGTATCTGCCCTGTCCCCGGACCCCGGCACAGCCCCGCTGCCGGAGCAGTTCTTCGTGGCTAATGATGCCGTGGACTTCGCTGGCGACGCCGGACGGACCTGGACCGTGGTGGACTCGCCCTTCCCGGGTTCACGGGCCAACGCCGCCAGCAACCACCGCCCGGGATGGGAGTCCGGCGCCAGGGTCTCCGAGGACAGTTTCACGTTCCTGGCGCCCAGCGTGCCGGCCAACGTCCTGGGGATGGCGCACAACACCGGGCAGGCCGGCAGGGACCTTCCGCCGCAGGCCTTCCACAAAGCGGCGACGAGCGTGATCGGGCCGGGCGAGGCGATTGAACTGCCGGCCGGAATCGGGCTGGTGGAGCCGGAGGCGGAACTGGCCGTCGTGATTGGCCGGACAGCCAAAAAGCTGACCCTCGAGACCGCACACACGGCGGTTCTGGGCCACACCATCGCCAACGACGTCACCGCACGGAAGCTGCAAAAGTCGGACGAGCTTTGGCTCAGTGCCAAAAGCCAGGACACCTTCACGCCGGCCGGGCCCTGGATCGTCACCGGGCTGGACCACGCGGACTTGCCCGTCGGCGTCGTCCATAACGGCAGCGCACTGCCTGCGGCAAGCACGGCGGGCCTGGGCTGGAAGGTGGACGAGATTCTCGTCTACCTGACCTCGTTCATGACCCTGCACCCCGGCGACCTGGTGCTCACCGGCTTCCCGGCGGCCAGCGCCGGCATCCGCCCCGGCGACACCGTCACCTGCCGGGTGGGCGGAATCGGGGAACTCACCAACCCTGTCAGCGCCGCCGGCTGACCGGCGTCCTAACCCGCCATCAGGCCCAGGTTCCGGACACTTCCGACGGCGGCCGCCACGGCCGCGGCGGCAGCCTCCAGATCCGCCGCGGTCACCGACGAATCAAAGCTGAAGCGCACGGCGGTCTGGGCCACCTCCGCCTTGATGCCAAGGGCCACCAGCACCGGCGACGGGGCATCCGATCCGGCCGCGCAGGCCGAGCCGCTGGAGCAGACCACGCCCTGGCGCTCAAGTTCCAGCAGTACGGACTCCCCGCTGGTGCCCGGAAAGCAGAACGACGCCACTGACGGAAGCCGCTCGGACGGATGTCCGGTCAGCAGCGCTCCGGGGACGCTGTCCAGTACTGCGGTGATGAATTGGTCGCGGAGGCCCGTGACGCGTGCGGCGAGCGCGGGCTGGTCGGCGTGCGCCAGGGTGAGGGCGGTGGCCAGGGCGACGGCGCCTGCAACGTTTTCGGTCCCGGAGCGGCGACCCCGTTCCTGGCCGCCCCCGTGCACAAGGGGCTCGACACGGGTCCGGCCCCGGACGAACAGGACCCCGTTGCCTTTGGGCGCCCCCAGCTTGTGCCCGGAGATGCTCAGCGCGTCCACGCCGAGTGCCCGCACATCCAGCGGCAGCCAGCCGGCGGCCTGGACGGCGTCGGTGTGGAAGGGGATCCCCCGCCCCCGCGCCAGGGCGGCGAGTTCGGCCACGGGCTGGACAGTGCCCACCTCGTTGTTGGCGTACATGATGCTGACCAGCGCGGTTCCGTCGCGCAGCACCGCGGCCAGCGCCGCCGGGGTGACTGTTCCGTGCCCGTCGACCGGCACCACGTCCACGGTGAAGCCGTGGAAGCGCTCAAGGTACCGTGCGGACTCTTCCACGGCAGGATGCTCGACGGCGCTGATCACCACCCGGTTCAGTGCCGGGTCCGCGGCCTGCCGCGCCAGGGCGATCCCCTTGACGGCGAGGTTGTCCGCCTCCGTGCCGCCCGCAGTGAAGGTGATCTCCCCCGGCCGGCAGCCCAGCACCGCGGCGACGGTCTTCCGGGCATCCGCCAGCGCCCGCGCGGCCGAGTCACCGAGCGAGTGGTGGCTTGACGGGTTGCCGAATTCGCCGGTGAGGTAGGGCCACATGGCCTCCAGCACTTCACGGCGCACCGGTGTTGTGGCTGCGGCGTCCAGGAAAATCATGGCGTGTTACCCCACTGTCAGTTCGACGTCGAGGCCGAGGTCCAGGGCAGTGACGCTGTGCGTCAGGGCACCGACGGAGATAACGTCCACGCCTGCGGCGGCGATGTCAGCCACGGTGCGGAGGTTGACGTTGCCGCTGGCCTCCACCACGGCCCGGCCGGCGACCTGCCGAACCCCGGCGCGGAGTTCCTCGAGGCTGAAGTTGTCCAGCATGATGGTGTCCACGCCCGCGGCCAGGACGGGTTCGATCTGGTCGGCGCTGTCCACCTCCACCTCGAAGTGCGTGGTGTGTCCCAGTTGCGCCTTCGCACCAGCCAGAAGCTCGGTCAGCCGGGCAGGGTCTCCCCCGGTCATGACCGCCAGGTGGTTGTCCTTGGCCAGCACGGCATCGGACAGGCTGTAGCGGTGGTTGGCGCCGCCGCCGCACCGGACGGCGTACCGTTCCAGGACGCGCAGGCCCGGGGTGGTTTTGCGGGTGTCCGTGATGCGGGCCTTGGTGCCGGTGGTCAGGGCCACGAATTCAGCGGTCCTGGTGGCGATGGCGCTCATCCGCTGCGCCAGGTTTAGGCCGACCCGCTCGGCCAGCAGCACGCTGCGCGCCCGGCCGGTGACCCGTGCCAGCTTGGTTCCGGCGGCGAATGCCTCGCCGTCTGCCACGAGCAGCTCCACCTGCGTGTCCGGGTCAACCATCAGCATCGCGTCGCGGAACACGCTGCCTCCGCTGAAGACTCCCGGGACGCGGGCGTTAAGGACCGCGGTGGCCTGGGCCTCTGCCGGGATCAGCAGCTGCGAGGTGATGTCGCCGCTGGGCGCGTCCTCCGCAAAGGCCCGCTCCAGGATCTCGCGGACGGGTGCTGCGGGGAGGGTCAGACTAGTCATGGACAAGGCTCGCTTTCGGGCTCAATCTGAATTCTTCGTCAAGGGTGCCGGGACGCTCGCCCAGGCTCAGGACCGGATCCCGCAGGCCGTCGTCCCGGTAATGCGCACCCAGTGACCCGGTGCGTTCGCGGGCGGCGTGGACCAGCAGCTGGGCTGCGAGCAGCAGGTTGGCATCCTCGTGGGCCCGCGGGTCGGCCGACTCCGGCGCGGCTTCCGGACACACATCTTCGAACCACCCGGCAAGCGTGGTTCCGGCCTCCCGCAGCAGCTCGCCGCTGCGCAGCACCCCGGCCTTGGCAGTCATCAGCCGCCGCAGGGCGCTACGCGAAAACTCGCCTGTTACAGCATCGGACGTCTCCGATCGCCCTCCGGAACTATTCGGCGCCTTCTCGGTAACGGGCAGTACGGCCGCGGTGGCAGCCGTCCACTCCGAGTCGACCAACGGTGCCCCGGAAGCGTGCGTCAAGGGGAGGCCGCTAGCGGCCGAGACAGCACGCGGAGGGGTGCCGTTGGGAGACGGAACGGGGGCCAGGTCACCAAGGAACGCCTCGACAGCCCGCCGCCCGAAAACCAGCCCTTCGAGGAGCGAATTGCTGGCCAGCCGGTTGGCGCCCTGGACTCCGGTGCAGGCGACTTCGCCGGCAGCGAAGAGCCCGGGGACGGTGGTGCGGCCGTGCAGGTCGGTGGAGACGCCGCCCATCCAGTAGTGCGCGGCGGGGGCGACGGGAACCAGGTCGCGGGTCCAGTCAATGCCGGCCTCACGGGTGCGTTGCGTGAGGGTCGGGAAGCGCTTCGCCAGGAAGCCCGCTCCCCTGGCATCCTCGAGTCCCCGGGCGTCGAGGTAGACGTGCCCGTTGGGGTCGCCGAGCGCGGCCAGGTGCAGGGCGATGCTGCGGGACACCACATCGCGCGGGGCGAGTTCGCCGTCGGGGTGGTAACCGTGAAGGAAACGGTGGCCGTGCGCATCAACGAGGATGGCTCCCTCGCCGCGGACGGCCTCGGAGATCAGCAGCGGGTCCGGGCCGTGCCCGGTCCCTGCTCCGCCATCCAGCCGCACGAGGCACGTCGGATGGAACTGGAAGAACTCCAGGTCCGCGACTGCCGCACCGGCGCGCCAGGCGAGGGCCAGCCCGTCCGCGGTGGCAACGGACGGGTTCGTGGTCTGGGCGAACAGCTGGCCTGCCCCGCCGGTTGCCAGCAGGACGGCGTCTGCCTGGATGCTGAAAGCCCGTCCGTCCTGCAGGTACTCAACACCCGTGACCCTCCGTCCCTGCTGCAGGAGGGCGGTGACGGTGGCGTGGCCCAGCAGCCGGATGCTGCCCGCGGCCTGTGCGGCCAGCACGGCGCAGATCAGGGCGTTGGCTATCCCGGCGCCGGTGGCGTCGCCACCGGCGTGCAGAATCCGCGGCGCCGAGTGGGCTGCCTCAAGACCCAAGGCGGGGTCGCCGTCGTCGTCCAGGTCGAAGCGGACGCCGAAGCGTCCCAGCGCGGCGATGTCCCGGCGCGCCTCGGTGCACAGGACGCGGACGGCCGCCGGGTTGCAGTGCCCGGCACCGGCCTTCAGCGTGTCGGCGATGTGGGCGGCCACGGTGTCACCGGGGGACGGCTCGTCCAGGACGGCGGAAATGCCGCCCTGGGCGAAGTACGTGTTGCTCTCCGCGGGCGCCCCCTTGGTCAGCAGCACCACCTCGGCGCCTGCCTCCGCCGCGAGCAGGGCGGCGTAGAGGCCGGCGATGCCGCTGCCGACGACGGCAAGCCGACGGCGTGCCGTTCCGTTTTCGCTGGGGAAGGTCATGGCGGGCTCTCTGTTAGGGCTTGGCGGCGAGCATGCGCTCAAGTGCCGTCCTGGCATCCTGCTGCACGTCGTCGTCGACGGTGATGCGGTTGACCACCCGGCCGGCGACGAGCTCCTCGAGGACCCAGGCCAGGTAACCGGGGTGGATCCGGTACATGGTGCTGCACGGGCAGATCACGGGGTCCAGGCAGAAGATGGTGTGCTGCGGGTACTGTGCCGCCAAACGGTTCACCATGTTGATCTCGGTGCCGATGGCGAAGACCGTGGGCTCGGTGGCTGCCGCAATGGCCTTCTGGATGAAGTCGGTGGACCCGGCGGAGTCGGCGGCGTCCACTACTTCCATGGGGCATTCGGGGTGCACAATGACGTTGACGCCGGGGAAGTCTGCCCGGGCCTTCTCGATCTGGGCCACGCTGAAGCGCTTGTGGACCGAGCAGAATCCGTGCCAGAGGATGACGCGGGAATCCAGCAGGGCCTGTTCACTGTTGCCGCCAAGTTCCTTGCGCGGGTTCCACATGGGCATCTGTTCGAGCGGCACGCCCAGCGCCTTGGCCGTGTTCCGGCCGAGGTGCTGGTCCGGGAAGAACAGGACGCGCTGGCCGCGTTCGAAGGCCCACTCCAGGACGGTCTTGGCGTTGGAGGACGTGCAGACGATGCCGCCGTTCCGGCCGCAGAAGGCCTTCAGCGCGGCGGAGGAGTTCATGTAGGTGACGGGAATGACCGGAACCCGGCCCCCGGCGTCGGGCTCGGTGCCGAAGATCTCCTCAAGCTGTTCCCAGCATTCCTCCACGGAGTCGGCATCGGCCATGTCCGCCATCGAGCAGCCGGCGGCGAGGTTGGGCAGGATGACAGCCTGCTCCGGCTTCGAGAGGGTGTCGGCGGTTTCGGCCATGAAGTGCACGCCGCAGAACACGATCGCCTCGGCCTCGGGCCGGGTCAGGGCGGCGTTGGCCAGCTGGAAGGAGTCGCCCACGAAGTCGGCGTACTGGACAACCTCGTCACGCTGGTAGAAGTGGCCCAGGATGACGGCGCGGTCGCCGAGGGCCGCCTTGGCAGCGCGGATCCGGGCATCGAGCTCGGCTTCGCTGGCCAGCTTGTACTCCTCGGGAAGCTGTCCCTGGCGCGGCGTGGAGGCGGGCGCGACGTCGGCGCTGGAAGCCCCGGGGCCATAGGCCGGAACACCGGCGAGGGCTTCGGCGAGGTCATACTCCCAGGGGCCCTGGGCAAGCGCCGAACTGCAGGTGCTGCCGGCACCGGCTGCAGTGGCCTTCTCGGCCTGTTCACGCGTGATCAGCTGGATGGCAGTGTTGACGCTGCTCATGGGGTGCTCCTGTTATCTGGGTCGAGGCCGGGACGGCCGGTAAATCGGTAAAGACGCGGCGGGCGGTGCTTGCCGCCCTGGAGGTATTCACCGGTTTCTTCGATCTCCGGCGTCGCCTTGATCTGCCGGCGGAAGTTGGCGGGGTCCAGTTGCGTGTCCAGCACGGCCTCGTAGACCTCGCGGACCTGGGCGAGGGTGAAGTACTCGCCCAGGAAGTGGTAGGCGATGGAGCCGTAAGCCAGCTTGTTCCGCAGGCGCCACAGGGCATAGTCCACGATCCCGTTGTGGTCGAAGGCCAGGGTGCCGAGCTTGTCGGCGCGGAACCACCGGACATTCTCTGACTCGTCCGCCAGGGCGGCTTCCGTGGGCTGGACCAGCGCCCAGTACACGATGGAGACCACGCGCTGGGTCGGCGAGCGGTGCAGGCCGCCGAAGGCGTAGAGCTGCTCGAGGTAGCTGGGTGCCAGCCCGGTGGTTTCCCGCAGGTTCCGCGACGCGGCGTCCTGCAGCGACTCCGAATGGGTCAGCGGCCCGCCGGGCAGTGCCCACAGGCCCTTGAACGGCTCGCGGATCCGGCGGACCAGGGGCAGCCAGAGCGTCGGCCGGCCGGACGACTCGCTGGGCCGGAGGGCGAAAATCACCGTGGAAATAGCGAGCGACGGCGGCGCGGACTGCCGCTCGGCCACGTTGGCTGAGGTGGTGTACACGGTGATCACCCGCTTCGCTGCGCTTGGCCGGCCCCTGCATGACTTGCAGGGAACCCGCCTGGATTAGTTATGGTCAAGTTGACCTGAACTGATTCTACGGCGCGCTGCCCGGGATGCAAAATGTTGCGGACTTCAGCGCGGGAAGTTGGGTGTAAATTCGAAAGGTCCCAAAAGAACCACTTCCCCTACCCCAAGAAGGTACGCAGCATGACGATGAAGTCCACAGCAGAGCGAGCCCCAGTCCAGCTCCGCCACAGCATGAAGCCCCGCCAGCTCACCATGATGGGGCTGGGCAGCGCCATCGGCGCCGGGCTCTTCCTGGGTTCCGGAGCGGGCGTCCAGGCGGCCGGGCCAGCGGTCCTGGTTTCCTACCTGGTGGCCGGCACACTCATCATCCTGGTCATGTGGGCACTCGGCGAAATGGCGGCGGCCAACCCCAACAGCGGCGCCTTCTCCGTTTATGCCGAACGTGCCCTGGGCAAGACCGCCGGGGCAACCGTGGGCTGGCTGTGGTGGCTGCAGCTGGTGGTGGTCATCGCCGCTGAAGCGCTCGGCGCCGCCGGGCTGCTGTTTTCGGTCTGGCCGGTGGTGCCGGTCTGGGCACTCTCCCTCGTTTTCATGGTGGTGTTCACCGGCATAAACCTTGCCGGCGTGAAGAACTTCGGCGAGTTCGAGTTCTGGTTTGCCATCCTCAAGGTGACCGCCATCATCCTGTTCCTCGCCATCGGCGGGGCGCTGCTCCTCGGCCTCCTGCCGGACGTGGCATCCCCGGGGCTGGCCAACATCGCCGGCGACTTCGCGCCGGCCGGACTGGGCGGCATCGCCACCGCCCTGTTCGTGGTGATTTTCGCGTTCGGCGGCACGGAAATCGTGAGTGTCGCAGCCGCGGAAACCGAAGACCCCGGGCACAGCGTCACCAGGGCCATCCGCACCGTCGTCTGGCGGATCCTGGTCTTCTACATCGGCTCCGTCTTCGTGATCGCTGCCGTTCTTCCGGCCACCTCGGAGGCCCTGTCCTCGCCGTTTGCCGGCGTCCTGGACGCCGCCCGCATCCCGGGTGCCGCCACGGCAATTACCCTGGTGGCCGTCGTCGCACTTCTGTCCGCCCTGAACGCCAACCTGTACGGGGCCTCGCGCATGGTGTTCTCACTCGCGGAGCGGGGCGAGGCCCCCGGCTTCCTGTCCCGGCTCAGCGGCGCAGGGGTGCCGATGCTCGCCGTCGGGGTTTCCGTGGCATTCGGATTCATCGCCACGGTCCTGGAACTGCTCTTCCCGGAGCGCATCCTGCCTGCACTTTTCCAGCTCGTCGGGTCAACGTGCCTCGTGGTCTGGGGTTCCGCGCTGGTCTCGCAGCTCATCCTGCGTCGGCGGGCAGACCGGGACGGCACTGCCCTGCCGCTGCGGATGAAGGGCTTTCCGGGGCTCACGGTGTTCGGCCTCGTCCTGCTGGGACTGGTGTTTGCGGTGGGCTTCAGTGCCGAGAGCAGCCGCATCCAGCTGGTCAGTACGTTCCTGCTGATTGCCGGGATTGCCGCCGCCTGCTGGGCCGGGGCCCGGATCGCCGCATCGCGGCGCGCCCGGCTCCGCTAGCCGTGGATTTGGCCGGTCCGCCGGCGGGTAGAGTGGTGCCCATCCACGGCGGACCGGCGATGAAGCAGTCCCGGCGAGCCCTGCATCAGACAAGGACTGAGACTTGACGAGGACTGAGGCGATGAGCGGCAGACACACCGGCGAACAGCATTCCCACACGGTCGAGGGCACCGACCCGCAGCTTTACGTCGAGGTGCACGATCCCCGGAACGACGCCGGGCTCCGCCCCATCCTCCTCATTCACGGCTTCTCCGCGTCCAGCAAGCTGAACTGGGAGGACACCGGCTGGATCCCGGCGCTGCTTGAGGCGGGCCGCCGGGTCATCACCGTCGACCTTCCCGGCCACGGCCGGAGCGGCGCGCCCGAGGACATGGACTCCTACTCGCCGAGCCGGATCCGGGCGGACCTCCTGCAGATCGCGTTTGACGCCGGCGCCCGGCCACTGCGCGAGGGCGACCCCGCCAGCGGGCTGGACGTGATCGGCTATTCCCTCGGTTCCCGGCTCGCCTGGGAGTTCGGCGCCACCCAGCCCGAGCTGGTTCACCGGCTGGTCCTGGGCGGCCCGAACATCGCCGACCCGCTGGCCGCCTTCGACCTCGTGGCGGCCCAGCGCTACCTGGCCGACGGCACGCCCATTCCGGATGCCTCCACGGCAGGGCTCCTCAGCATGGCGCAGGCACTGCCGAGCAACAACATCTTCGCCCTGCTCTCCCTCGTGGAGGCCATCAAGGGTGAACCGTACGACCCCGCCGAGGCCGTGCCGCACATGCCGGTGCTCCTGGTGGCCGGCGAAAACGATGAACGCGCCGCATCCATGCCGCAGCTGGCCGAGCTGGCACTGAACGCCGGTTCCAAGGCCGAGCAGCTGGTGCTGCCCGGGCGCACACACACCAACGCCATCACCAGCCGGGCCTTCAAGCAGGCGGCCATCTCGTTCCTCAGCAGTTAGGGAACATTCCGGCTCCCGCCGGAGCCGACGGGCGTAGGCTGGTTATCAGGGGCGGAGATACCGGAAGAGGAACCCATGGGCATGGTTTTTGAGGACCGGGACGACGCCGGCCGGCAGCTGGCGGCCGCCCTTCCGCAATTCCGCGAGCGCCCGGACACCGTGGTGCTGGGCCTGGCCCGTGGCGGCATCCCGGTGGCCGTCGCCGCGGCTGGCGTCCTGCGCCTGCCCTTCGGCGCCCTGCTGGTCCGCAAGCTGGGCATCCCCGGCCATGAGGAAACCGCGTACGGCGCGCTGGCCTACTCGGGCGGAAGGGTCGTCCGTCTTCTCAACCGGCCCCTCGTGGAGCGGATTCTGGACGACGGCGTGCGGCAGGAGTGGCTCGACCAGGTGGAGAACCGGGAACGGACCGAACTGCTTCGCCGCGCCGAAAGCTACCCGGCAGTTCACCCCGACCTCAACGGCAAGACAGCCCTGCTCGTGGACGACGGACTGGCGACGGGGGCCACCATGCGCGCTGCGGTCGAGGCCGTGCGGATGGCAGGCGCGGCAACCGTGGTGGCCGCCGCGCCTGTCGGTTCGATCGAGGCGGAGAAGTCATTGTCCCGGGTCTGCAATGTCCTCTGCCTTCACTTGCCGGGCAGGTTCCGTGCCGTGGGAGCTTTCTACCGGCACTTCGAGCAGCTGAGCGACGAGGACGCAATCGCGCTGCTCCAGGGCGCCCGCATTTAGTGCCCGCCCCGGGTCAGTGCCGGCTGATGCCCAGCGGGCGGCCCCGCGTCTCCTTCGCCAAAATCACGCCGACGCCCGAAATGACGCACAGAATCATGATGTAGATGCCGATGGAGCCGGCCCACTTGGTGGCCTGCAGCAGTGACTCGGCAATCGTGGCGGCGAAGGCACCGCCCAGGATGGCACCGAAGGCGTAGCCGATCGAGATGCCGGAGTACCGCACATTGGCCGGGAACATCTCCGCGTACATGGCGGACATGGGTCCGTAGGACAGGCCCAGGCCCACCGTGAGGACGAACAGCGCCACCCCGTAGAGGACGATGTCCTTTGTGTCGATAAGAGCGAACATCGGGATCATCCACGCAAAAACGATCGCGTAGCCGGTCAGGAAGGTCTTGACCCGGCCAATCTTGTCCGAGAGCCAGCCGCCCACCAGGGTGAAGATCAGCCAGCCGAACGATGCGAGCGTCGTGGCCAGCAGAATCTGCGGCGTGGGCATCTTCAGTGTCCTCGTGGCGTAGGCGATGAAGAAGGCAATCAGGAGGTAGCCGGCGGCGTTGTTGCCGATGAAGATCAGGGTGGAGTAGAGCACAGGCTTTTTGTGATGGCGGATGAGCTCGCCCAGCGGCGCCTTGCTTTCGGCCTTACGGGCAGTCATTTCCTTGAAGACCGGGCTCTCACCCACGGCGCGCCGGATCAGGTACCCCACAACGATCAGGACGATGGACAGCAGGAAGGGTACTCGCCAGCCCCACGAGGCGAAGTCTTCCCTGGACATGCTGGTGTTGAGGAAGAACAGCAGCCCGGTGGCCAGGATCATGCCCACGGGAACGCCGATCTGCGGGTAGGCACCGAACAGCCCGCGCCTGCTCCTCGGGGCGTGCTCCACCGCCATCAGGGCCGCCCCGCCCCATTCACCGCCCGCGGAAAAGCCCTGGACGACGCGGAGCGTGATCAGCAGCACCGGCGCCCAGAATCCGATCTGGGCATACGTGGGCAGCATGCCGATCAGTGCCGTGGCGGCTCCCATCATGATCAGGGTGAACACCAGCATCGCCTTGCGCCCCAGCCGGTCGCCCAAGTGCCCGGCAATGATGGCGCCGAGGGGGCGGAACAGGAAGCTGATGCCGATCAGCGCAAAGGAGAGGATCTGCGCCAGGCCGGGGTTGGATGCGTTCAACGGTGCCAGGAACAGTGGCGACAGCAGCGTTGCGGTCAGCTGGGCGAAGATGAAGAAGTCGTACCACTCGATGGTTGTGCCCACCAGGGTGCCGGCGAGGACTTTGCGTTCCTCGCGCTTGCTGCTGGGGCCCGCCTCTGAATCGACGTGTGAAGTTGCGGTCATTGGAACTCCGTGGCTGGGGGCAGTGCTACTGCCCGAGGTGGGTGCCGCCCGATTTACTGATCGAACGGTCAGTTGGTGGAAGGATACTATGAAAGTGTGATGTGGCGCACCCTTTCAGTCGGTTCGCTGCAGGAATTCACGCAGGCGCGCCCGCACCGGCTCACGGTCATAGGTGTTGACCAGCGCCCCCGCCATCCGGACGGGGTCACCGAAGAAGAAGTATTCATAGAGGGACTGCCGGCCCGAGAAACCTGAAATCGAGGCGTCGAATGCGAGCTTGAACAGCCGGACCCGCTCAGGCCCCGTCAGGGTCTTTCCCTGCAGGTACAGGTCGATGTCCGCCCTGGCCTCGCCGTTGACGTCCGCTTCGCCGGGCAGGGCCATCAGGCCCGACGCCGAGAACTTCCGGATGATCTGCGGGAAGCGCTGCGCCATCTTCGGGTACCAGTTGCGGGCAGCGTTGAGCGTCGCCCACTTGGGCAGCATCACGCCGGCCTCGTTGGGTTTGGCGTCCGCCTCCGAAGCCCGGACCAGGGCCTTGCCTATTTCGACGTCGATGATCAGTTCGGCGATGTCCTCCTGGATGTGCTGGAATCCGTCGATGCCGATCGAATCGGCGAGTTCGGAGGCCAGGCCCAGGAAGAACTCGCTCTTGGCGATGGTCCTGGTGACAACCTGATGGGTCATCAGGGCGCCGGCGCCTGTATCGGCGTAGAACGAGTTACAGAGCTGAGGGTTGCCGAGCATGAAGATGCGGTCACCGGGAACGAAGACATCGTCAAAGACGGCGACGGCGTCCATCTCCTCATAACGGGACGCGAGCGGTTCGTCGTGGATGCTTCCGCCGTTGTACAGCGAGGTCCGGCAAAGATAGCGCAGCCCGGGCGCGTCATTGGGAATGGCGAATGCAAAGGAATACGGGGCATCCTCCGGCGTGCCGCGCAGCACCGTGGACGGAAAAACCAGCAGCTCATCGGCGATGGGCGCGATTGTGGCGAGCATGCGCGCGCCGCGGACCACGATGCCGCCGTCGCGCTCTTCCACCACATGCGCTGTTAGCTGGCCGCCCAGCTGCTCCGAACCGGAGACAGACCTGTTCACCTGCGGCGGGATCAGCGTGTGGGTTGCCAGCAGGTCGTTTTCGCGGGCCCGCTCATAATAGTTGCTGATGTTGTCGGCAAACTTGGGATCCGCCTGGGAGAACCACTTCCCGGCAGCGGCCAAAGCAGTGAGTGCGGAGTTCATATAGTCGCCTGTACGGCCAAGGAACCCGTTGCTCTCCTCGGCCCAGGTAGAGGTGGCCCGGCGCCGGTGCTGCAGGTCCTCGATGGTCCGGGGCACGAGGAAGGACGCGTTGACCGGGTCACCCGTCGTGGGCGAGGTGTAGGTCAGCGCGTCCCTGTACCGCTGGTCGTGCTGCATGTCGAACAGTTTCGCGTACTGCCGGGCAACGTTGCGGAAGGCGGGGTGTTCAGCGACTTTCCCCCTGACCACTTCACCGTCGATGGCAATGTGCGGCGTCATCGCATTGAGTTTGTCCAGGTACTGCTGGCCGGTCCTGATGCCCATTGCTGCCTCCAGTCGTCGTTGAACTGTCCGTTGATGGTGGTGAAGAGTGGCACCTACAGCAGGTCTTCTATTCCCAGCTGGCTCTCCGGGATGGTGGTGAAGGCACTGTTGGCAAACGCGAGCGCGTCGCCGCTGCGGTGGTCGAAATCCACCACCTCGCCGAGATAAAGGGTGTGGTCGCCGCCGTCGTACGCCGCCCAGGGCCGGCACTCAAAGTAGGCGAGCACCCCGGCGAGCCGGGGCGCTGTGGCACCTTCCACCCACCGTGGTTCCGGGCCCGGACGTCCCGCGAAGTGCATGGCCAGCTGCCGCTGTTCGGCTCCCAGGATGTTGACGGTGAAGGGGCGGCCGGCCAGCTCGTCGTGGGCCTTCGCGCTGCGGGCGATGCTGGCCAGGACCAGTGGCGGATCCATGGAGACGGAGGTGAAGGAGTTGACGGTGATGCCGTGGCGCTTGGTGACGCCGTCGAAGGTGACGATGGCGACTCCCGTGGCGAACCGGCCGAGGCTGCCGCGGAACCGGTGGTCGCGGGGTATTGAGGTCCTGCCCGGAACGTCGGGGCCAGCTGCCGAATGAGACATCTTTCTTGACTGTTCTATAGTTGGACGGTTCTATAGTTGAACAGGCAATTCCTATATGGAACCGTAACCCAACGTGACGGGCAGCACAAGCCTTCATGGCTGGCAATCCCGCCCCCATGCCTAGGATGGACAGCATGACTCCCAACGCCGCTGCCGCAACGCAGGCAGCGCCCGCCCAGGCTTCTCCGTCGCAGACCCTCTCGCGGGGCATCCGCGCATTGGAGATCCTCGCCGAAGCTGACCGCCCGCTGACCATCGCCGAGCTGGCCGAGGCCATGGGCGTCCACCGCTCCGTCGCCTACCGGATCCTGCGGACGCTTGAGGACCACTCCCTGCTGGTGCGCGACGATGCCGGCCGGGTTCAGCCCGGCCCGGGCCTCGCGGTGCTGGCGCGGGGTGTCTCGCGGAACCTCCAGACCGCCGCCCTTCCGGAACTGACCCAGCTGGCCAACAGCCTGAACATGACGGCCTTCGTGGCGGTGTGGGACCACCAGGACTGCGTGACGCTGGTGACGGTGGAGCCCCGGCATTCTGCCGCCACCGTGGTCCAGCACCCCGGGTCCCGCCATCCGATCAGTTCCGGTGCGCCCGGCATCGCCATCCAGTCTGCCCTGACGGAACACGAGTGGAACCAGCTGGCGCCTGCCGTGCCGTACCGCCAGGAGGCTGCCGAGGCCCGGAAGCGCGGTTACGCTGCCAGCCACGACGAAGTCATTGCCGGAGTTTCTTCCCTTGCCGCACCCGTCCGGGTTCCCGGCGGACGGCCGGCGGCGGTCGCCGTCGTCTATATCCGGTCGGCGCAGGATCCTGAAGCGGTGGCGGCGGCCCTGACGGCCAGCGCCGCCAGGATTGAAGGTCAGCTCGCCTGAGCTGCCCGCTCCCGGGAAGGAACGACGGCGGCGGCAACCGCGCCCAGGGCGAACAGTGCCGCCGCGGCGGCTACCGTGACGAGGAAGGCGGCGCCGTGGCCGGCGTCCTGTGCCAGCTGCCCGCCGACGGACGAGCCAAGGGCCGTGCCCGCGACGATGCCGCTGGCGAGCGCCGTCATGACCGTGGCCAGCCGGCCGGCGGGGGCCACCATGCCGCCAATCGCAAAGACCGTGACCATGACCGGCCCCACCGGCAGGCCCAGTGCGAGCAGAACCAGCACCATGCCCCAGCCGCCGGTCGGCAGGAACAGCAGCGCCGACAGCCCGGTCATGGCTGCGGCTCCGGCCACCCAGCGGGCGGCCACGGGGAAGCCGGCTGGCCAGTAGGCAACCGAGATCGCGGCCGCAGCCGAGCTGATGCCCATGACGGCGTACAGGAGACCGGCTGCCTCAGATGTAGCGAAGCCGGCGGCGAAGGCGCTCAGGGCTGCCTGCGCCGAGCCGAAGAACGTGCCCATGCAGACCATGGCCAGGACCGGAAGTGCCACCGGTGCGAATCCGGCCAGACGGCTCGAATTCCGCATGTGGCCGGGTCCGCGGTGCCGGGTTTGGCTGCCATTTCCCTTCCGGCGCGTATCTTTCTGCCGTAGCGGGACAGCGGCGTGGGTCGGGTGGACGGCAAAGGCCGGGACGAGGGTGAGCGTGAGGGCCGCGGCCAGGGCCAGCGGCAACCACGGGGCCACAAGGCTGGCCAGGACGCCCACGAGTGCCGGTCCAAGCACGAAGGTCAGTTCGTCTGCCGTGCTCTCATAGGAAAGTGCGACGTCCAGGTCGGTGCTGTCACCCGGGCGCCGGCTGCCCTCAGTGAGCGCCATCCACCGGACCCGGGCCAGCGGACCGACCTGCGGGCAGCTGAGGCCTGCCAGGAACGCTGCGGAGATGACGCCCCCTGCGGCGCTGACATCGTGCACCCCGGGTATCAAATACGCGGTGGAGATAACGGCGAGCACGGCCGCGGCATTCAGCGCGGCCGAGATCAGCAGTACCGGCCGCTGGCTGAAGCGGTCGGCCAACCAGCCAAGGACCGGCGCACCTGCAGCTGATCCGATGCCGACGGCACCGGCGGCGGCTCCGCCGACGGCATACGAACCGGTGACGGAGGTGGCGAGGGTGAGGGTGCCCAGGGTCAGCATCGCGAGGGGCAGGCGGGCGAACAGCCCCAGGGGCAGGAAACCACTGCCCGCCAGGGCCGGCAGGCGTGCGAAGCGGCCGCCGAACTTCCGGCGCGGCGTGGTGGGACGGGAGGCGGCGGGTGACTGGGACGCCGTCGGAGTGTGCATATATTCGGGCTCGTTCAGGTCGTGCGCATCGTCCCTCCTCCCGATGCGCCGAACCCGGTAACACTCCAATGGTACTGGACCGGTGATGCCCGCCCGGCGGCGGGCATCACGGGCCGGGTATCACGCCGCGGATGACAGACAGCTCAGACCGTTGCCAGTGCATCGACGATGTGCACCGTGGAACCGTTGCGCTGCTTGACCACTTGGAGCTGGCTGCCGATGCGTTGCTTCATCTCCCCCACGTGGCTTACGAGGCCCACCACCCGGCCGCCATCACGGAGGCTCTCCAAGGCATCCATGACCTGTTCCAGTGCCTGCTCGTCGAGGCTGCCAAAGCCCTCGTCGACGAACAGCGTCTCAATGTCGACGCCGCCGGACTCCTGCTGCACCACGTCCGCAAGGCCGAGGGCGAGCGCCAGCGAGGCCATGAACGATTCCCCGCCGGACAGTGTTGAAGTGTCGCGGCGGCGGCCGGTCCATTCATCCACGACTTCCAGCCCCAGCCCGGATTTGGCGTTCCGGGCTGCCCTCGCGTCGGAGTGCTGCAGCGTGTAGCGGCCGTCGCTCATTGCGACGAGCCTTTCCGAGGCGGCAATGGCGACCTGCTCCAGCCGCGCGGCCAGGACATAGGCGTTCAGGCTCATCCGGTAGCTGTTGTCACCCGAACCGCGGGCTGCTTCGGCCAGGCCCTTCAGGAGTTCAGCGCGGCCCCTCGGCTCCCGCCCGGATTCAGCGAGGTCCGCGTACTCGGAACCCAGACGTCCCAGGGTTTTGGCGGCGCGGCGGGCCAGGCCCGCCGCCAATGTGACGTCCCTGGCGGCTTTTTCGGCCTGCAGGGCCTCAGCGCGGAGCAGGTCCAGGTCCACTGCCTCTTCCCCGGCTGCCTCTTCCTGGACTGCGACGACGAGCTCCTCGCTGGCAAACACTTCCTCAAGCCGTGCCTCTTCATCCCGCCCGGCCTGGACGGCAGACTCCAGCCGGGCCGCTTCCGAAGCCGGCAACAGTGCCTGCCGGGCCTCCGCGGCCGACGCGAAACCGGCGTCGGGAAGGGCACGGTCCAGCTCGGCCCGGGCCTCGGTCAGGCGGGCTGTGGCCTGGTCAAGCTGCGACTGGGCAGCGTCAGCCTGTTCGAGAATGCCCACAACCTGACCAATGGCGCGGCTCCGCACGGCGAGGCTCGCGTGGCCGGCACGGAGCGCTTCGAGTGACAATTCCAAAGCGGCCGACTGCCCTTGGATTTCGGTCAGGGCCGACTCCGCCTGCGCCAGCTGCGCCAGGGTATCGACGCGCGCCTGTTCCGTGGAGTCGATGCGTTCGGCCAGCTCTTCCTGCCGGCTCCTGCCGGCGGCCAGTTCCGCTACGGCGGCCGCCGCCTCGGCAGCGGCTTCCCGGGCGGTATTGGCTGCTTCCGACGCTTCGGCAGGATCGGTGTCGCCGCCCTGTCCGGCCAGAACAGCAACCCGCTGCCTGGACTCGGACAGCTCTGCTTCCAGGGCAGAGAGAGCTTTTTCGGCGGCCTCGCCCAGCTCTTTGGCGCGTTCCTCTTTCTCGGCAAGCCCCAGGACGGAGTCACCGGCGGGCACGGGTGCCGGATGCTCCGGGCTGCCGCAGACAGGACAGGGCGCCCCGTTTTCCAGCCGCGAGGCCAATTCCGCCGCCGCGTTGGCCAGGCGTTCCTCGCGGATGTCCAGCCACTGCTGCCGCAGTTCCTGGTGGTGTTCCCTGCCCCTGAGGTGCCGTTCCGTCACGGCAGCACAGTCAGCCCGGGCAATCGCATACCGCCTGACAACGTCCACCAGTTCATCCGCCGCGGCCGCCTCCTTGGTGCGAAGCACGGACTCCCCCGCCAGCTGTTCCAGCGGCTCCAGAGTCGAACGCAGGGATTCCACTTCAGCACGGAGGGAAAGCAGGCCGGCGGCCTGGCGGTCGCCTGCGCGGGCGAGTTCCTGGCGCCGCTGGGCAAGCCGGGCGGCGCGTTCCTGCAGGCCGCCGAGCAGCTCCTCGTCGGCGAGGCGTTCGCCGACGACGGCGCCCAACGCGCGCAGGCGTGACAGCTCGGCGGCCACCCCGACGGCTGGCAGTCCCTTCCCCGCCAATTCCAGGCTGGTTTCGGCTGTCTCCCGCACTTGGGCGAAGGCGAGGTCCGCGGATTCCGCCGCCCGCGCAAGCATCGCCTCGGCAGTGGCCACGGCCTTCAGCTGGCTGCCAAGGAGCTCTGCCTCCCGGTGCAGGTCAAGCGTGGCAGCAGCATTTGCAAGCGCGGGCGCCGCCGCCTCCGCGTCGGCCCTCCGGCGCAGCGCGGCAGCAAGCTTCATGCGCCTGCCTTCCCTGGCCAGCTCCGCTTCCAGCCGGTCCGTGCAGCCGCGGCGCTCCTCCTCGCAGGATTCCGCTTCCCCGGCCAGCGTCGAGGCGCGCACCGACGCTGCCTCCTCCAGCCAGGACAGAAGCTCCGGATCGCCTGCCGGTTCCGGTGCCGCGTCGACGTCGATTTCCAGGGACGCGGCTTCGGACTGCGCCCGCTCCACCAGCTGGCCGAGCCTCGCCTCAAGGTCCGCTACTTCCCTGGCGGCCCCGGCCGCCTGCGCCGCCAGCTCCCGTTCCACTGCCTCGAACCGCTCCGTCCCAAAGAGCTTTTGCAGCAGTTCGAGCCGGTCCGAGGCCTTGGACCGGAGGAATGCAGCAAAATCTCCCTGCGGAAGCATGACCACGCGGGTGAACTGCTCCCGGTCCATGCCCAGCAATGCGGTGATTTCCGCCCCGGCTTCGTCGTTCCGGCCGGATTTTTCCACCCAGGCACCGCCGACCCGTTCCCGCAGGAGGGTCTTGGCCTGCTGGGTGGTGAAGCCGTTGCGCCCGCGGGCGCTCGGCTTGTCCCAGGCAGGCGACCGGGACACTTCAAAACGCCGGCCGCGGGCCGTGAATTCGCAGGTGACGCGCGGTTCAGCCGCCGGGTCCGCGTGGTCACTGCGGAGCCTCTTGCCGTCCTGCCGTGCCCCGGGAACGGACCCGTAGAGCGCATAGCAGATGGCGTCCAGGACGCTGGTTTTGCCGGCACCGGTGGGGCCATTGAGGAGGAACAGCCCGTGCGCGCTCAGCTGGTCAAAATCAACTTCCTCTGTCCCGGCAAACGGACCGAACGCTGAAATCTCCAGACGGTGAATCCTCACAGTGATGCCTCCTGCAGCCGCACATTCTCCAACGCGCCGGTGAGGGCGGCCTGCTCTGCACTGTCAGGCTCCCGTCCGCGGACGTGTTCGAGGAACCCGCAGCAGACGGCGAGATCGTCCTCGGCCTTGGCCAGCCGGCTGCTGTAGCTCGCCCCGGATGCCGCGGCGGCTCCCTCCGGCTCGAAAGCGAGGACGAGCGTGTCCGGGAACCTCGCCCGGAGCCGCTCCATGGCCTGGGCCGGCCGCTGGGCGTCCGTCAGTGTCACCTGGCAGTAGGCTTCCTCCGCCCAGGTGTGTTCAGGCGACTCCAGCAGCGCGTCCAGGGTCCCCTTGAGGATGGCCAGCTGCCGCGGTACTTCCCAGAGGACCTCGGCCACCCCCGTGACACCGGACTCATCCATGTCCACGAGCCAGCCGCCCTTCAGGTGCTTCGCCTCCGAGAAGGAGTACGCCAGCGGCGATCCCGAGTAGCGCACCTCCGGGGAGAGGGACTGCCGGCCGTGCAGGTGACCGAGCGCGGTGTAGCTGAAGCCGTCAAAAAGGTCCAGTGGCACGGCACCTACTCCCCCGATGCTCAGGTCGCGTTCGCTGTCCGAGCTGATGCCCCCGCTGGCGAACGTGTGAGCCAGCACCACGGAATGGACGGTCCGGGACGAACTGCGCACGGCCACGTCGGACCTGATGCGGTCCGTAGCGGCCCGGGTCACCTCGAAGTGGCTGGCAGTGTCTACCCCAAGCTGCTCGGCCACCAGGCGCGGTTCGAGCCAGGGGATGCCGTAGATGGCCAGCACCGGACCATCGTGGTCCGGCCCGGACTCGCCCAGCGGCAGTACGACGGGGACGTCCAGCTCCTGGAGACGGGTGCGCAGGTGAACGCCCCCCTTCTCCAGAAGCCGGGAGGCGAACCCGAGCCGGATGGCGGAGTCATGGTTTCCGCTGGTCAGGACAACCTGCGCGCCCGCCCCGGTCAGCCGGACCAGGGCATCGTCCAGCAGATTGACGACGTCGACCCCCGGCAGCGCCCTGTCGTAGAGGTCGCCGGCGATCAGCACGACGTCGACGGACAGTTCACTGACCTTCGCAACGAGCTGGTCGACGAAGGCGCGCTGTGCATCCAGCATGCCGACGCCGTGGAAGGACCGGCCCAGATGCCAGTCGGAAGTGTGCAATAACCGCATGTTCATAAGCTAAAGGCGGGCACTGACAATATTGGCGACCCCGCGCTTCGGCGCGTCAGGACTTTTTGGTGCCCGGCCCGTCGAAGAAGTCGCGCGCCTCATCGCGGACTGCTTCCGTCGCCGGGCCCTGGCGGTCCGCACCGCCGGTATGACCATCGGACGCAAGAGCTCTCGCGTCGCCGCCTTCTTCGCGGGCATCGTCGCCGGAGCCGTCGTCGAACTCAGGTTCCGCAGCCGTCCCGTCTTCGGCACGCCCGGTGTGCACCCCGGCGGCGCTTTGCCCCCGGGCATCCGCGAACCCGCGGAAAACAAGGCCGGAAATGCCGGCACCGACGATCGGTGCCATCCAGAACAGCCACAGCTGCTCAAGTGCCCAGCTGCTGCTGAAGATGGCGGACGCAGTGGCCCGTGCCGGGTTAAAGGGCGCATTGCCCAGAGCCTGGCCGAGTTGCAGCAGCACGGCGAAAGCCAGACCGACGGCGAAGGGAGCGGCCGCGGCGTGGTGGTTGCGGCGCGCCGTCATCCCGAGGAACACGGCGACCAGGAGCGCTGCTCCCAGCACTTCGGCGAGCAGCACTCCGGCCATCGAGGTCTGGATCACGGAGTGTTCCCCGAACCCTGCGGTGACAGTGTCAAAGGCCGTGCGGGCATCGGGGATGTTGGGTACTGTGCGCAGGATGCCGAACAGCGCCAGCGCGCCGGCTGCGGCACCGATCAGCTGCGCGCCGATGTACGCTGCTGCGGCGGCAATGCCGATCCTGCCCGCCACGAGGTTGCCCACTGTGATGGCAGGGTTGAAGTGCCCGCCCGAGATGTAGGCGAAGGCCAGCATTGCCGCGGTCACGGCCAGGCCTCCGGCGAGCGCGCCAGGCAGCGGGTTGGACTGCGGAAGAGTAAATAGCGGCACACCCAGCCCGGCAACCACCAGGAACAGCGTTCCGAACGCCTCCGCTCCGAGCCTGGACAGGAGTCCGGGCCGGAATCCGTTGTCACCGGCTGATGGCCGGCCGTCGGTCGGTGGAACGGACACAGGGGTGCTCATGGGAAATCCTTATGTTGTGGTCAGCAGGGAATGCCACTCGCATCGGGAGCCGGCCCCAGCAGTCTGGCAGCAAAGTCTGGACAGTTGCTGAATCCGAGCTTATCCCCCGGTGTCCGCCCGCCCGGAATCGGGAGTTCAAGATCACAGCGCCGTCGGGGAGCGCTCCGGCGGGCAGGTAAATTTGCCTGCATGAGCAATGAAACCGGTGCCGTTCCGTCCCCCGAGTCCCGCATCCATGGCTGTTTGCTGGGCGGAGCCCTGGGCGACTCGCTCGGCTACGCCGTCGAGTTCGATCCCATCGAGGAGATCCGGCGCCGTTTCGGCGCCGCCGGCCTCCGCGATTTTGCGGCGCTCGACGGCGGGACCCACTTTTCCGACGACACGCAGATGACGCTGTACACGGTGGACGGAATCGTTGAGGCCCTGGAGTGGGCCAACTCGGGTGTCGGTGCCGATGCCAACGCCTGCGTGTGGCTTGCGTACCTGCGCTGGCTGGACACGCAGGGTGTGTCCGTTCCGGAATCCGCCCCGCGGCCCCAGCCCCGCTGGATTGATGGCCAGGAGGTGCTCCGGCACCGGCGTGCGCCGGGCAACGCCTGCCTGAGCGGGCTGGCCACCGGCGAAATGGGAACGGCGGCCCGCCCGGTCAACCCGGACTCGAAGGGTTGCGGTACCGTCATGCGTTCCGCCCCCTTTGGCCTGGTTCCGCACATCCCGGCCGATTCCGTGTACAAGTTGAGTTCCGATGCTGCTTCCCTCACCCACGGGCACCCGTCCGCCCGCCAGAGTGCGGGCGCGTTCAGCCTGCTCATCCACTTCCTGGTGCAGGGCAGCGGCCTGGCTGAGGCGGCGCAGGCGGCTCTCGCCCGGGCGCAGGCAGACGACGAGGCGGCACCCGAACTTCGCGAGCGGTTGGACGCCGCCGTCCGACTCGCCGGCGAGGCGCGATCCGGCACAGTCCTCGGCCCGGAGGATCTGGTCCGTGAACTGGGTGAGGGCTGGGTGGCGGAGGAGGCACTCGCCGTCGGGCTTTACGCCGTGCTGGCCACGGCGCCCCAGGCGGACGGGGATGGCCCGTCCGATCCGGTGGCGCACTTCAAGGCCGCCATCGCCGTGGCCATTAACCACAGTGGTGACAGCGATTCCACCGGGTCCATCGCAGGCAACATCCTGGGGGCATACTACGGCGTGGCGTGCCTGCCCGCCGACTGGCTGGAGGCGCTGGAGGCCCCTGAGGTGATCCGCGGCATGGCCAGCCAGCTGGTTGCGGTCACATCCGGCTAAGCGGAATGTTGTTGCAGGCCTCGCATACGTCCGTGGGGATAAAGCCCCGGCGCTGCAGCAGGCCGAAGATGGCGCAGCCCCGCGCATTTCACGACCCTCCCTCAGATCCCGTCGGGTTTCCCCCGACGCTTCCTCAGATCCCGCAGGACGTGAGGAAGGGTTGTTCAGCAGGCGGCGGGATTTGCGGCGGCGTTCGCCAGGTGTACCGGCGCGCCGCCCACCATCTGCAGGAATTCACCCTCGGAGATGACTTCGATGGCCTGGCCGCGGTCGTGGAGTTCCAGCACGCGTTTGGCCTTGCCAGTGAGCCGGCCGGAGCGCAGATCACTGGCCACGAACCCGTCGCCCACCACCAGGACGCTGGTCCGGGCAGTGACCCGGCTTTCCGGGCGTGCCCCCAGTTCCGCGGACCGCACCTTCGCTTCGGGCCGTGGCATGGCAAGCTCGCCCGTGAAGACGACGGTCTGGCCAAACAGCGGATTCCCAGGTTCGGCGTCGGGATTGGGCTCGGGGTTGGGCCCTTCCTCCGGCCACCCGCTGCGGAAGGGCCGGGCCGGGCTTATGCCGCCCGCAGCGGCGAGCGCCGCGACGGTCGCCTTGGACAGCTCGCCTGTGGACGGGTCGAACGCCGGCTGCTGCGGCAGGGCCAGCCCCAGCGAGAGATAAAGCTCGGCGATGCTGTTGGCCCGGTTGCGCCCGGCGATGTCTATCAGGATGCCCGCGCACGCCCGGGCGTCCTCGGCCGCGTCGTGGTGGTTCACCAGCGGCACGCCCGCCTCCTCGGCGGCAAAGGGCAGGGAATTCGACACGAGGGAGTAGCAGCGCCGGGACAGCATCACGGTGCACACGTAGTCGTACGCGGGTCCGGCAAGTCCCGACACCTCGAGCGCTGAGCGGATTACTCCGAGGTCAAAGGCCGCGTTGTGTGCCGCGAGGATGTCGCCGCCAATGAATGCGCCGATCTCCGGAAACAGCTCGCCGAAGCGTGGCAGGCCAGCCACCTGCTCTGGCCTGATGCCGTGGACCCGGACGTTGTGGTAGTCGAACGCGTCGTGGTTTTCCGGCGGCCGCATGAGCCACGAGGCCTCTTCGACGATGACGCCGCTGCGGACCTTGGTGAGGCCAACGGCACACGGCGAACCGCGGAAGCCGTTGGCGGTCTCGAAGTCGATCGCCGTAAAGTCCAAACCCACGGGCACAACTGTAGCCCGGCAGGGGCACGGAACCCGTCAAGTACCCTTGAAACGTGAACTTTAATGCATTGAGCGACTTTGCCGTGCCCGCGCTGGGTGGCGCCGGCCCCGTCCAGCCGCATATGGCATCCTTCCTGCCGGACTGGCTGAACCCCCAGGTTTTCCTGGCTGATCCGGCCCTGGCACCCTGGGTTGTTCTGCTGGTGTGCGGGATCATCTTCGCCGAAACCGGGCTGCTGATCGGATTCTTCCTGCCCGGCGATTCCATGCTGTTTACCGCAGGCCTGCTCGTGGCCACAGACACGATCAAATTCAACATCTGGCTCTTCGCCGCGCTGATCATCGTGGCCGCCATCATCGGCAACCAGACCGGCTACTTCATCGGGTCCAAGGCCGGTCCGGCCATCTTCAACAAGCCCGACTCCAAGCTTTTCAAGCATGAAAACGTGGAGAGTGCGCACAAGTTCTTCGAAAAGCACGGCGGCAAGGCCCTGATCCTTGCGCGGTTCGTGCCCATTATCCGCACCTTTGTTCCGGTCATCGTGGGTGTGGCCGGCATGGACAAGCGGAAGTTTTTCCTGTTCAACGTCATCGGTGCCCTCCTGTGGGGCGGCGGCGTGACCCTGCTCGGCTACCTGCTGGGTGACAAAGTGCCGTGGGTCCGCGACAACCTGGACATCATCTTCATCGTCATCGTCCTGGTCTCGGTGATTCCGGTCGTGATTGAAGTGGTGCGCGGCATGACGGCCAAACGGGAGGCCGCAGCGTTCGGTACGGACCCGGTGGAAGAGTTCATCGAGGAGCACGAGCCCGAGGCCGAGCGCAAGACCAACCTGGACTGACCGGAGCCGCGGAAGGCCCCTCAAACAGGAAAGGCACCTCACGAGTGTGAGGTGCCTTTCTGCTGCCAGCTGCCGGGGCTAGCGCAGGGCTTCAACGATCGACGGGAGCAGCGCCCGGAAAGCAAGCCCGCGGTGGCTGATGGCGTTCTTCTCCTCCGGACTGAGCTCGGCGCAGCTGCGGTCCAGGCCCAGGGGTTCCAGCACGGGGTCGTAGCCGAAGCCGCCTTCACCCCGCGGCTCACGCAGCAGGGTCCCGGCAAGCTGTCCGTACTCCACCACTTCGCGCGCCCCGTCCGCTGATGCCGACGCCGGCACGGCGAGGGCGGCAGCGCACACGAAGGCGGCGCCGCGGTGGCCGTCCGGCACGTCGGAGAGCTGGGCCAGCAGCAGGCGCAGGTTGGCGTCGTCGTCACCGTGTCGGCCGGCCCACCGGGCGGAAAAGATCCCCGGCGCACCGCCGAGTACGTCCACAGACAGCCCGGAGTCATCGGCGATGGCCACCAGTCCTGTGGCTTCGGCCACTGCCCGCGCTTTCAGCAGCGAGTTCTCCGCGAACGTCACCCCTGTTTCGGCAACGTCGGGGGCGCCGACAGCGGCCGCGTCCACTACCTGCGTGTCGACGTCGAGCCCTGGGATCTGCCCGCGGAGCAGCTCACGCAGCTCCCGCAGCTTGCCGGCGTTGCGGGTGGCCAGCACCAGCCGTGGGGCAGTTCCGGCACTCACGGTGCTGTTCACACTCACGGTGCTTCCGCCAGGGTTTCGCGCTGGATGGCGGCCAGCTGCTCGGTCCCCAGCAGGGCCAGGTCCAGCAGCTTGTTCAGCTCGTCCCGGTCAAAGGGGGCGCCCTCGGCCGTGCCCTGGACCTCCACGAACTTGCCGGAGCCGGTCACCACGACGTTCATGTCGGTTTCGGCCCGCACGTCCTCGATGTACGGCAGGTCGAGCATCGGAATGCCGTCGATGATCCCCACCGACACAGCGGCGATGGTGTCAATCAGGGGCTGCGCGTTGCGGGCGATCATCTTGTTCTCGCGGGCAAAGCGGATGGCTTCAGCGAGCGCCACATAGGCGCCGGTGATGGCCGCCGTCCGGGTGCCGCCGTCGGCCTGCAGGACATCGCAGTCCAGCACGATGGTGTTCTCCCCCAGGGCCTTGGTGTCGATGATGGAACGCAGCGAACGCCCGATGAGGCGGGAAATCTCGTGGGTCCGGCCACCGATCTTGCCCTTGACGGACTCACGGTCCGAACGGGTGTTCGTGGCACGCGGGAGCATGGCGTATTCGGCGGTCACCCAGCCGCGGCCTTCGCCCTTGAGCCAGCGCGGAACGCCTTCGGTGAGGGAAGCGGTGCACAGGACCCGGGTGTTGCCGAACTCGATGAGGGCCGACCCCTCGGCCTGCTTGGACCAGCCTCGGGTGATGCTGATGGGCCGGAGCTGGTCCGGGGTGCGGCCGTCGGCACGGATGACGGGGGCAGTGGTTGCTTCGGAAGTCATGCCTTTAGCTTATCGAGGCTACAGGCGTGCCGTGTCAGATCAGCCGGTGCCACGGCTGCCGCCATGACGTCAGACGGTGTAGTGCACGCCCGCCACGGCCACGGCCACGTCACCGGCAAAGGCGGGACGGGCCTCGGCCATGATCTTGGTCTGGGAGGTCCACACCGGAATATGGGTCAGGAGCAGGCGGCGGGCGCCGGCGGCGGTAGCGGCCTCCGCGGCCCGCTTACCGGTCAGGTGGACGTCCTTGATGCCGTCGTCCCGGCCCTCCTCGAAGGCGGCCTCGCAGAGGAAGAGGTCGGCGTCCTTGGCCGCCTCCTCCAGCCCCCGGCACGAGTCCGTGTCCCCCGAGTAGGTCAGGACGCGGGTGGCGGCACCTCCGGCCGCATCCGGTTCCGTGACCTCCACACGCAGGGCGTAAGCCTCCTCCACCGGGTGGTTGACGGCGAAGGGCGTGATGGTGAAAGGGCCCACGGTGACCGACTGGCGCTCGGTCCAGTTGGTGAAGTCGAACTCCTCGTGCATCCCCGGGTCCAGGTCCAGCCCGTAGGCCGTCGCCATCCTGTCAGCGGTTGCGGCGGGTCCCCAGACGGGAATCCTTCCCCGGCCCCAGCCGCCCGGCTTCCAGCGCACCGCCACATGCAGGCCGCACAGGTCCATGCAGTGGTCAGGGTGCAGGTGGGTGAGGAAGATCGCGTCAATGTCCTCGAGGTCGGTGTAGCGCTGGATGGCGCCCAGGGCGCCGCTGCCGAGGTCCATCACCACCTTCCACACCCGTTCGCCGTCGTTGGCGGTCAGCAGGTAGCAGGAGGCGGGTGATCCGGGCCCGGGAAAGGAGCCGGTGCAGCCGACGATGGTGAGCTTCACAGGAAGGACCCCCCGGGAACCGGTCCGGACGCCTGTCCGACGAAGTTGGAGATCCGGGGCCGCGCCGCCGCTTCCCGTGCGGCGGCGATCATTTCGGGGGTAATCCGCGCCAGGCTGCCGGTGGGGTACTGGGCGGCGACGTGGTCCACGTGCCTGACGCTGAGGACCTCCGGCCCGAGGAACCTGCGGGCCAGCGCTTCGAACTGGCCGGGATCGCCGGTGGCGATAAAGCTGTGCTCCGGGGCCGCAGCGTCCGTCCGCTCGAGGCCGTTGCTGGCCAGCGCCCGGTAGACGTCCTTGGCGGTTTCCTCGGCGCTGGACACTAGGGTGACGTCCTCGCCCATGACGTAGGAGATCACCCCGGTCAGCAGCGGATAGTGCGTGCAGCCGAGCACCACGGTGTCCACCCCGGCCGCCTTCAGCGGCTCCAGGTACTCGCGGGCAACATCGAGCAGTTCCGGCCCGGTGGTGATGCCGGCTTCGACGTACGGCACAAACGCAGGGCAGGCCACGGACGTGATTGCCAGGTCCGGCGCCGCGGCGAAGGTGTCCTCGTAGGCCCGGGAACCGACGGTGGCTGAGGTGCCGATGACGCCCACCCGGCCGGTGCGGGTGGCTGCGACGGCCCGGCGCACGGCGGGCTGGATCACTTCGATGACAGGGATTCCGTAGCGCGCGGTGTACCGCTCGCGGGCGTCACGGAGCACCGCGGCCGACGCCGAGTTGCAGGCTATGGTCAGCAGCTTGACGCCGGAGTCCACCAGTTCGTCCATCACACCGAGGGCGTTGGCGCGCACTTCCGCGATGGGCAGCGGCCCGTACGGGCCGTGGGCGGTGTCGCCGACGTAAAGGATGGATTCATTGGGCAACTGGTCAATGATGGACCGTGCCACCGTGAGGCCGCCGACCCCGGAGTCGAAGACGCCGATCGGCAGCGATCCCACATTGACGCCGTCGGCCGTTGCGGACTCCGCTGCAGCTCCTGCTGCCGGGTCCATGCTCGATGCTGAAGTCATGATTATTTGAGGATAGGTCCTCGAATGAGGTCCGGCCATCACTTGTGGTGAGCGACTCATGTCGAATTTGTCACATTTGACGTGGCGCAAACCACACGGCGCCGGGACCGCAAACGGCGGAAACCGCTCAGTCCCGTGTGTCCAGAGACTGCAGCATCGCCTGTACGAGCGACTCCTGCAGCCATGTGGTGAAGTTGTAAACCAGCGCGAGGTAGCTTTCCACGTCCTCGGCCTGGGACCAGTCCTGCATCTGGTGCACGTGGTCCGCGTCCGCCTCGTCCCGGATGTCGAGACGTTCGGCGAGCACCAGCCGCACATCGTTCAGGGCCGTGGACCAGTGCCGGGCATCGGCCGGGGTCAGGACCAGTTCGTCCTTGTCCAGGCCCAGCGCGGCGGCGCGCAGCGCGCCGATCTTGCTCTCCCGCAGCGAGCGTTCGGTGAGCTGGCGGAACTCAAGCGAGGCGGCGGCGTCGTCCTTCACCGCATTGGGGAGCAGCCGCCGGAGGGCCCGGTCGGACGGTTCCCGGACCTCCAGGTCCAGTCCGATCAGTGCTGCGAGCGGATCCTCGGAGCCGCGGTCCGCCGGTTCCAGCATGGAAATGACGTCCGCGAACAGGCTGCGCAGCAGTTCCCGCTCGGCCGGTTCCAGGAAACCGGAGATGCCCTTGAGTCCGTATTTGAAAGCCTTAGCCACGTTTTCCCTTGCCCTTGCCCGGTCCGCCGCTTTTGCCGCCCCCGCTGTCTCCGCCGGTGGCCTTCTCCACGGTGGCCCAGAGGCCGAACCCGTGCATCGCGACCGCGTGCTGCTCCACCTGTTCCTTGCTGCCGTGGGCAACGATGGAGCGGCCCTTCCTGTGGACCTCAAGCATCAGCTTGTTGGCTTTGGTCTCCGAGTAGCCGAAATAGCTTTGGAAGACGTAGCTGACGTAGCTCATCAGGTTGACGGGGTCGTTCCAGATGACAAGGTTCCAGGGGACGTCCGGGGCAGTCAGGGCGTCGGTGGACACCGCGGTTCCGGTCTGGGTGCTCTCCTGGGTGTCAGGGCCGAGCGCAACGCTTAAGGTCATCTGTCCATTCTATGGGGATGCTGGGCCCACGCCGGCGAGGGGCCCGCGGCGAAGCGAAGCGAGACGTGGGAGCCGGTGGGGACTAGAGTGATTTTCGTGAGTACCTCCGCTGGCTGGGAGCAGCCCCGTACGTCCCTGTTCACCGACCATTACGAGCTGACCATGCTGCAAGGGGCCCTCCATTCCGGCGCCGCGCACCGCAAGGCCGTCTTCGAAGCGTTCGCGCGCCGGCTGCCGGACGGCCGCCGCTACGGCATTGTCGGCGGCACGGGCAGGCTCCTGGAAGGCATCATGGCGTTCCGGTTCGGCGAGCAGGAGCTTGAATTCCTGGCGCGCACCGATGTCGTTAATAAGGAGACCCTGGACTACCTGGCCGACTTCCGGTTCACCGGCGACATCTGGGGTTACGCCGAGGGCGAGGCCTACTTCCCCAACTCCCCCATCCTGATCGTCGAATCAACGTTCGCCGAAGCCTGCATCCTGGAGACGTACGTGCTGTCCGTCCTCAACCACGACAGCGCCATCGCCTCGGCCGCCTCGCGCATGGTCATGGCCGCCGGCCAGCGGCCGTGCATTGAGATGGGCTCCCGCCGCACCCAGGAGGAATCCGCCACGGCTGCCGCCCGCGCCGCGGTCATCGCCGGATTCGACAGCACCTCAAACCTGGAGGCCGGCCTGCGGTTCGGCCTGAAAACGGTGGGCACCGCTGCCCACTCCTTCACTCTTCTCCATGACACGGAACGGGACGCCTTTGAGGCGCAGGTCGCCTCCCTTGGGGCCGGCACCTCGCTGCTCGTTGACACGTACGACGTCGAAACGGCCGTCCGTACGGCCGTGGACATTGCCGGGGACAAGTTGGGTGCCGTGCGGCTGGACTCCGGTGACCTGGTGGAACAGGCGCAGTGGGTCCGCCAGCTGCTGGATGACCTCGGCAACCACCACACCCGCATCACGGTCACCTCGGACCTGGACGAATACGCGATTGCCGCGCTGCAGTCCGCACCGGTTGACTCGTACGGCGTGGGCACGTCCCTCGTGACCGGCTCGGGGGCGCCCACCGCCAGCATGGTCTACAAGCTGGTCAGCCGGACCAACGACGCCGGGGAGTTCATCCCCGTGGCCAAGGCCGCCAAGAACAAGACGAGCAAGGGCGGGCGGAAGTACGCCCTCCGCCGGCTCAACGATCACGGTACGGCCACCCAGGAGCTCATCGGCGTGGGCCACCGGCCTGCTGATGACGGCAACGACCGCACGCTGCTGCAGCAGTTCATCAAGAACGGCGAGCTCCTGCCGGGCTGGACGGGCCATGAAGGCGTCCTGCGCGCGCGGCAGCGGCACGCTGATTCCATGGCCGAACTGCCGGCTGTGGTGCACCGGCTGCACCGCGGCGAGCCGGCGATCCCCACACTCTACGAGGACAACTGAGGAGAACTGATGGCACGGGCACTCATCATCGTCGACGTCCAGAACGATTTTTGCGAGGGCGGCGCGCTGCCCGTGGAGGGCGGCGCTGCCGTGGCCGGCGCCATCAGCGAGTACGTCGAGAACCACCACGGCCAGTTCGACCACATCGTGGCCACCCAGGACTGGCACATCGATCCCGGCACCCACTTCTCGGAGGCGCCGGACTTCAAGGACAGCTGGCCGCCGCACTGCGTCGCCGGGACACAGGGTGCCGAGCTTCACCCCGAGCTCGACACCGAACACATCCAGGCGTACTTTCACAAGGGGCTCTATTCAGCGGCCTACTCCGGGTTCGAGGGCCTGCTGGCACCGGAGGACGCCGTGCCCACCGGGGAACGGCAGCCCGGCTCCCTGCCCGGTTCGATGTCTGCTGCCGCTGATCCCGACTACGCCCCCGAAGAAGACGCCATTGGCCTGGACGACTGGCTGCAGAGCCACGATGTGGAGGACATCGTGGTGGTGGGCCTGGCCACCGACCACTGCGTCATGGCCACATCCCTGGATGCCGTCCAGGCCGGCTACTCCGTCACCGTCATCAAACGGCTGACGGCGGGCATCGCCGACGACCTCGAGGACACCTACGCCGAAATGGAGCTGGGCGGCGTCGACCTTGAGTAGCGTCAACCGCGAGTAGCTGTGTTCGGCCTGGTTACGTCCGTCCGATGAACCAGTCCTGGAGCTTCTTCAGTCGGGACTGGAGCTGCTGCTCATTGGCCTGCGCCACGGGAGGCCCGCCGCAGACGGTCCGCAGCTTGGTGTGGACCACCCCGTGCGGGGTGCCCGTCCGCGCCGACCAGGCCGCCACGTTCTTGGCGAGCTCATTGCGCAGGTCCATCAGCATCCGGTGGTCGGGCACTGCCGGGCCGGCGGGCTCCGCTGCCGGGCTTTGGCGCTTTTTCCGGCCCTGCTGCTCGTGCTGGCGCTGGCGCAGCAGCAGGCCTACCTGCTCGGCATCCAGCAGGCCGGGAATGCCGAGGAAGTCGAGTTCGTCCTCGGAGCCGATGTCGCCGCCCGTGCCGAACTCGCCGCCGTCGAACAGCACGCGGTCGAAGGAGGCCTGCGAGTCCAGTGCTTCGAACTTGCCCTTGGTCAGGCTGTCCGATGCCTTTTCCTCGCGGTTGGCCTCGTCCATCAGCGACTCTTCGAGGTCCATCAGGCCGTCGGGGTCATCGTTCTGCGGCCGGTCCAGGGCATGGTCGCGTTCGGCTTCCATGCTGTTGGCCAGCGCCATCAGTGGCGGAACGGACGGCAGGAAGACCGACGCCGTCTCGCCCCGCTTCCGGGAACGCACAAAGCGCCCCACTGCCTGGGCGAAGAACAGGGGCGTGGAAGTGGATGTGGCGTAGACGCCCACCGAGAGACGCGGGACGTCCACGCCTTCGGAAACCATGCGCACGGCAACCATCCAGCGTTTGTCGCCCGCGCTGAACTCCTCGATCTTGCTCGAGGCCTTCGCATCATCGGACAGGATGACAGTCGGTGACTCGCCGGTGATCTTCTTCAGCTGGCCGGCGTACGCCCGGGCATCCTCGTGGTCAGTCGCAATCACCAGGCCGCCGGCATCGGGAACGGAACGCCGGACCTCGCTGAGCCGCTTGTCCGCCCCCGCCAGGACGGCGGGGATCCATTCACCGGCAGGATTCAGGGCGGTCCGCCAGGCCTGGGACGTGATGTCCTTGGTGACCGCCGCCTCCCCGAGCGAGGCAGCCATCTCGTCGCCCGCGCTGGTGCGCCAGCGCATCTGCCCCGAGTAGGCCATGAAGATCACGGGACGCACCACGTGGTCGCGCAGCGCGTTGCCGTAGCCGTAGGTGTAGTCCGCCTTGGAGCGCCGGATGCCCTCACGGTCCTCGATGTACTCCACGAACGGAATCGGTGAGGTATCCGAACGGAAGGGCGTGCCCGTGAGGGACAACCGCCGGACGGCGGGGTCGAAGGCCTCACGGAGACCATCACCCCACGACAGGGCCTCACCGCCATGATGGATCTCGTCAAGAATCACCAGGGTGCGCGCGGCCTCGGTCTTGGCCCGGTGCAGCAGGGGCTTGCTGGCCACCTGCGCGTAGGTCACGGCCACGCCGATGAACCCGCGGCCGTGCTGGCCGTCGGAATTCTTGAAGTTCGGGTCAATGGCGATGCCCACGCGCGCCGCGGCATCAGCCCACTGCCGCTTCAGGTGGTCCGTGGGGGCCACGATGGTCACGCGGTTCACCGTGCCGGCGTCGATGAGCATGGAGGCCACCCTGAGCGCAAAGGTGGTCTTGCCGGCGCCGGGGGTGGCCACGGCCATGAAGTCGCGGGGAGCTTTGCTGAAGTAGAGGTCCAGCGCTTCCTGCTGCCAGGCACGGAGCTTCGGGGCGGTTCCCCAGGCTGCGCGTTCCGGATAAGCCGGGGGCAGGGTGGGTCCGCCGAAGAGTGTCTCCGTCACTATTTGTTGTTGCCTGCGTCTCCGCCGGACCCGCTGCCGCCGTCATTGCCCGGGCGGAGGCCGTCGTAGACCTCTTTGCACATCGGGCAGATCGGAAACTTCTGCGGATCCCGGCCGGGGGTCCAGACCTTGCCGCACAGCGCGATGACCGGCTCGCCCGTCATGGCGGACTCCATGATCTTTTCCTTGCGCACGTAGTGGGCAAAGCGCTCACGGTCACCGGGTTCCACTTCCTGGCGCAGTTCCTCGCGCTCAATGGTTGCGGTGGACGATCCGGCGCCGGAAAGCTCACGCATGGGGTCGTTGTCGAGAGGATCCGTCATGCTACTCATGGCATCCATCTTAGCCGTTCCCCACATGCGGCTGCGGGAGGCGTGCGGCTGCGGGAGGCATGCGGCTTGGGGAGAGCCGGGCGCAGGTTCCGGTCACAGCCCCTGCCATGCCGGTTTGTGGTCGTAGGTGTGCCGGTAGTAGTCGGCAAGCTTCAGCGACGACGCCGCGGCCTCATCCACCACGACGGAGGCATGCGGGTGCAGCTGCAGCACCGAAGCGGGGCAGATCGCGGCGACCGGACCCTCCACCAGGTCATGGACGGCCTGCGCCTTCTGGGCACCCGTTGCCACCAAAATGGCGTGGCGGGACTCGAGGATGGTGCCCAGACCCTGGGTCACCACGTGGTGCGGAACCTCGTCGAGGCTGTGGAAGAAGCGGGCGTTGTCCCGGCGTGTCTGCTCGATGAGCGTCTTGATGCGGGTGCGGGAGGCCAGGGACGAGCCCGGTTCGTTGAAGCCGATGTGACCGTCGGTGCCGAGGCCCAGCAGCTGCAGGTCGATGCCGCCGCGCTCCCGGATCCGGTCCTCGTAGGCGCGGCAGGCGGCGGCAAGATCAGAGGCGCCGCCGTCCGGTCCCAGGACGTTCTCCGGTGCAATGTTGACCCGGTTCGCGAAGTCGCGGCGGATCACTTCCCGGTAGGACTCGGGATGGCCGGGTTCCAGCCCGACGTACTCATCGAGGGTGAATCCGAAGGCCCGGCTGAAGTCCAGGCCCGCCTGTTCGTGGCGACGGGCGAGTTCGTCGTAGACCGGCATCGGCGATGAGCCCGTGGCGAGGCCCAGGACTGCGTCGGGTTTACTCCGCAGCAGGCTTTCCACGGCATCCGCCACGAGGGAGGCTATCTGCCTGCCGCCCGCAAGAATGACGACCTCCATGACCAGGCCTTTCTCTCGGCTGTCCTGCTAGTCAACCATGGCCGGCGGCCGCCCGGCAGGGGCATTCAGGGGTTGGATTTTCACCGGTTGCCTGCTTCACCGGTTGCCTGCTTCAGCGGTTGACAGTGACCTGGGCCAGAAGCTCGGGGCCGCGGGCATCGAGCCAGCGTCCGCCCAGCCGGACCCCCGCAGTAAACAGCGCGGTACCCAGGACCGGTCCCACGGCAAGGTTAATCCAGCCAAACAGCGGGTCCCCGGTGAACACCTGCGCCAGGAGCAGCCCCGCCTCGGGCAGGACCAGCACCAGGAGGACCCCCATCCCGCCGAACTGCACGGCCAGGGTCTGGCCCACGTTGCCCGGGGGCTTCTTGAACGGGCTGTCTCCGGGAAGCGGCACGGCGATGGTGTAGCGGGCGGACACCACGGAGGACAGGCCAAGCCCCGTGAGCAGCACCCCTGCGGACATGCCCAGGATCGCGGGCCACCAGGCCCAGTCGCCGGTGATGAAGAACGGCACGACGGCGAGGACGAGTACCGTGGGCAGCGCGAACGCGAGGCACCCCAGGGCGCGCCCCAGCCGGTCGTCGACGCCGCGCACACCGGCGGCGAGGTGCAGGGCGAATGCGGTGTTGTCGTAGGACACGTCGCCGGAGATGGACCACGCCAGGAGGAACGCCGTGAGCGGCCCGGTGATCATCAGGACCCCGTAGTCGTTGGTCTGGCTGGCCTGGAAAGCCAGCACCACCGGCAGCAGCGGAATCACCACCAGCGAACCTGAGTAGCGGGGATCACGGAACCAGTAGGTCAGTGCCCGCGCGGTGACGGCACCGGCCGGCGTGGCCGGCAGGAGGGCGAACAGTCCCAGGCGCCCGCCCTTCCGGCGGCTGCTTCCGCTGTACGGAGGCGTCACGAGGGCCCGCTCCAGCAGCAGCTTCCAGCACCAGGCAAGCCCCGCCAGGGTGGCTGCGGCAATGAGAAGCTTGAGCACGGCAATGCCCGCGTGTCCGGCCTGGAGCTCGCCGCCCAGGGACCAGGCCGCCCCCAGCGGCGTCCACGAAATCCTGTCCGCCAGCCCGGACAGGAAGGCCCCGGAACCTGCCATGCCCTGGAAGACGGCGGCGATGAGCGGGCCCAGGAGAACCAGGGGAACCATGAACGCGATGCCGCTGACGTCCTTGAACCGCCGGGACGCGGCCAGGCTGGACGTGGCTGTGGTGACCACGCGGGAAAACACCACGCAGGTGAGCACGCCCAGGACAGCGCCCGCCAGTGCGCCCGCCGCAGGCAGGACACCCCGGGACCAGGTGACAACGGTCCCCAGGGCGACGAGCAAGGTGGCCAGCCCGGGAAGGCCGATGAGGCCGCCGAGTGCAAGGCCGGCCAGAAGCTGCGGCATGGGCACGGCCGAGGTCGTGAACCGCGCCGGATCCAGTGTCATGTCCACGGCCGAGGCAATCACCGGCACGATCCCCCAGCCCAGCAGCGCGGCGGAGCCGCCGAGCACCACCACGGTCTGGGCCAGCGCCGGGTCCTCCTGCCGGAGCAGGACCAGCAGCACCACGCACATGCCGACGATGAACAGCGCGTAGAGTCCGCCGAACGCCAGTCCGACCAGCTGCCAGGGGCTCCGCCGCAGGCCGTTCCGGAGCAGCGTGAGCTTCAGCCTCAGAAGGTGCGCAACCATTCGAGCCCCTCTGTCCGGCTCCTGCCGCCCACGAGCTGCACGAACCGTTCCTCCAGGGTTGCTCCGCCCCGCACCTGCTCGACGGTCCCGGCGGCCAGGATCCGGCCGGCAGCCACGACGGCAACGTGGTCGCACATCCGCTGCACGAGGTCCATCACATGGCTGGACACGATCACTGTGCCCCCGGTGGCCACGTACCTGTCCAGGATGTCCCTGATGTTGGCGGCGGAGACGGGGTCCACCGATTCGAAGGGCTCATCCAGTACGAGCACCTTCGGAGCATGGATCAGCGCGGAGGCCAGGGCGATCTTCTTGGTCATGCCGGCGGAGTAGTCCACCACCAGGGTGCCCGCATCCTGGCTGAGGTCCAAAGCTGCCAGCAGCTCCCCGACCCGGGCTGCAACGACGTCCCTGCCCATGCCGCGGAGCAGCCCTGCATACGTGACCAGCTGCTCACCGCTGAGCCGGTCGAAGAGCCGCACTCCGTCCGGCAGGATGCCCATCAGTTTCTTGGCTTCCAGCGGCTGCGCCCAGACGTCCACCCCGTGGACCACCGCCGTTCCGAAGTCCGGACGGAGAAGGCCTGTGGCCATGGACAGGGTGGTCGTCTTGCCGGCACCGTTAGGGCCGACGATACCGAAAAAGGATCCGGCAGGGACGTCGAGGCTGATGCCGTCCACCGCGATCTTGCTGCCGAAGCGTTTGGCTAGCCCCCTGATCGAGAGGGCCACTAACGGAGTGCTCATGCACTCACCCTAGCCGCGGCCCGTCCCCGCGGGGATCCTCCCGAAGGAGTAAAACCGCCGAAGGTGCCGGGGCTGGCAGATGCGGCTAGAAAGTTCTCCGCGGCACGGCCCGCTCGTACTGGGGTGCCCAGCGCAGGTCGTGGCCGAGCTCGAAGGCTGCCCGGAGCCACCAGTGCGGATCCCGCAGAGCCGCCCGCGCGATGAAAACGCCGTCGGCCTGGCCGGTGGCCACCACATGCTCGGCCTGCCCGGGGGATGTCAGCAGCCCGACGGTGCCGGTGGGCACTCCGGTTTCGCGCCGGATCCGGGCCGCGAATTCCGTCTGGTACCCCGGTCCCGGCTGGATCCGCTGGTGCGCCACCGCGCCCCCGCTGGACACGTCAACGAGGTCCACACCGCGCTCAGCAGCCTGGGCGGCAAGCCGGACGGAATCCTCGATGCCGATTCCGCCCTCGGCCCAGTCCGTGGCGGAGATCCGCAGCAGCAGGGGCATGGAGTCGGGAATGACATCACGCACCGCATCGATGACAGCCAGCGTGAGCCGGTTCCGCCCGTCGGTGTCGCCGCCCCAAGCGTCCGTGCGGTTGTTGATCAGCGGGCTTTGGAACTGGTGGAGGAGGTAGCCGTGGGCGCCGTGCAGCTCGATGGTGTCGAAGCCGATGGCGACGGCACGGGACGCTGCGGCGGCAAAGTCGGCGATGACGCGCCGGATGCCGTCCTCCGTCATGGCCTCGGGCGGCGCATAGCCGTCGAAGGCCTGGGCGCCCGGACCCACGGTCTCCCAGCCGCCGTCGGCTGCCGCTACCGACCCGCTCCGGCCGGAGAACGGCCAGTACGTGGACGCTTTGCGTCCGGCGTGGGCGAGCTGGGCACCGATCCTGGTGCCGGCGACGCCGTGGCGGTGCACAAAGCGGACGATCCGCTCCCAGGCCGCGGCCTGCTCGTCGTCGTAGAGTCCTGCATCCCGCGGACTGATGCGCCCCTCGGCGTTGACCGCCGCGGCCTCGGTCAGGATGAGGGCCGCTCCCCCGGCGGCGAATGATCCAAGGTGCATCAGGTGCCAGTCGTTCGGCACGCCGGGCGCCTCGTCGGGTTCGCAGCTGTACTGGCACATCGGTGACACCCAGCCGCGGTGCTGCAGCTCAAGGGAGCGGAGCGTCAGGGGCTGGAACAGCGCGGGAACCGCCACTAAAACAGCACCCGGGCCAGGGCCTGGCGGGCCTTGCCGACGCGTTCGTCGGTGGTCCCCACGACTTCGAACAGCTCCAGCAGGCGCACCCGGGCGGTCTCGCGCTCGGGCCCGAAGTTCCTGCCGATGAACGCGACGACGCGGTTCAGGGCATCCTCCACATGGCCGCCGGCGAGATCCAGGTCCGCAACGCCCAGCTGGGCGCTCAGGTTGTCCGGTTCATCCGCGGCGAGCTGGCGCAGGGCCTCGCCCTCGGGTCCGGAGAGGCTCTGCAGCCGCTCCATGAGTTCCACCTGTGCCAGGCCGGCCTTGGCCTCGGCGTCGGCCGGCATCTCTGCGAGTGCCTGCCGGTAGGCAGCTGCGGCCGCGGCGTAGTCACCCTGCTCGATAGCGTCGAAGGCCTTCTGGTGCAGGGGCGGAAGAGGGGCAGGGCCGGCTTCTTCGGAGGCGCCCGGGCCGCCGCCGACGTTGCCCGTAACGCCGTTCGCGGCCGCCACCGTCAACAGCTCGTCGAGCAGGGGGCGGATCTGCTGCTCGTCGGCGCCGCCCTGGAAGAGCGGAACCGGCTGGCCCTTGAGCACGGCGACCGCGGTAGGGACGGCCTGCACCTGGAAGGCCTGGGCCAGCTGCGGGAATGCTTCGATGTCGGCAGCGGCGAGGACCAGCCGGCCGCCGTAGCCCTCGATAATCCGCTCCAGGGCGTCCAGCAGGCCGGTGGATTCGGGCGAATAGGCAGCCCACAGGGTAAACACCACGGGCACCTGGGCGGACAGTTCGATCAGGCTCTGGAAGTTTGCCTCGGTGACGTCCACCCGGAGGGCGGGTCCGCCGTCGGCCTGCCCGGCCGGCGGGGCGCCTGCCCCGGCAGCGTTGTTTTGCGCCGGGGGCGCCGGGCGCTGCTTGAGCGAGGAGAGGTCGACGGCGCCGCGAAGGTTAAGCTGGCTCGCGGCCGAAGGGACAGGACGGGAAGCTGGCGAACTCATAGCTCCCACTCTAGCCACAAGAGCGGCCGCGGTAGCACCGCGGCCGCTCGAGTGACGGCAGGTTTAGGGAAGGCCGTTCCCTACTTGAAGCTGGCGCCCACCAGCCCGCGCGTGGCGGCCACGAGCTTCATCGGATCCTTCGAGTCGGCCGGCGGCACGTATACGGCCACGGATTCGGCGAACTTCAGCACCATGCCGGTGGTGGTTTCCTTGCCGCCGGCGAGGACGGCCGCATCGTTGCCGATGGACAGTTTGTCGCCGTCGGCCTTGGGCGTGCCGTCGAAGTTGAAGGTCAGCCGGCCCAGGACCAGGGCACCGCCGTCCTCCGTCCGGAACACCACGGTGCTGTCCGGGACAACCTTGTGCGTGAACGCGAACTTGCCGTCAACGCCGTCCTTCACGATGTCCGACTGGTAGGACAGCGTGTCCGCGATGTACGGGGAGGATTCCCCTTCCACCAGCTTGCTCTTGAACGTGGAGTTGGCCTTGGTCAGCCGGTCCGCGAGGCCGGCGAGCGCTTCCTGTCCGCTGTAGAGAAGGCCGGACTTGTCCCCTGCGGCGAGCGACTCGGTGCCGCCGCGGACAATTGCAGGGAAAGTGGTGCCGGGCTGCAGGGGCGAGGTGCCTACGAGCTTGTAGTTCTCCCGCGGGGACTCCTGCACGAGCGTGAGCAGCTGCGGTACAACGTTGCCTTCACCCTGCGTGACGGCCAGGATGGAGCGCGGCCATTCGCGCTTGTCGGTGACCACAGTGGTCAGGAGCTTGGTGGACCGCACAGGCATGCGCGCGTCGTAGGAAGCCACCCGCGACCTGATCTTGTAGTTCTGGGTGCGGACTTCAAGCTCCGTCCCGGCCACGCGGGAGGCGAGCTTCTTGGCGTCCTTGGCGGCGTCGCCGGCGTCAGTGGCGCTGGCAACCTGCTCCAGGATGCGGCGGAACTGGGCGTCCAGGACCACGGGCGTGCCAGCGGCCTTCGCTGCGGCCGACGGGGTGCCGGCGGTGGAGGCCGGAGCTGTTGAGGTACTGGCCTGCGCGGCAGCGGCGGTGCCGGCCAGGACAGCTGCGGTGGTGGCTGCCACCACCACGCTCAGGCGCGTGGAGGAGGACCGCTCGCCGGCCTTGGCGGCTGCCTTGGCGCGGGCGCGCCGCGCAAACGGGCTGCCCTGGCTGTCGCTGCCCTTGGCAGCAGGGCCGTTGCCGGGGGTTCCGTTGCCGGAGGGTCCGCCGTCGCGGGGTGTACCGGTCTTGGGCTTGAGGACCAGCAGCGCACCGCCGGCAAGGATCAGGAGCCCGCCGAGGACCATGAGCGGGACCGCCCACGGCATGGAGGTGTCGTTGGGGAACGTCATGGAGATGGACGACGGCGCGGGCTTCTTTCCGTCCGCCGCGAGCAGCAGGGACCACTCGCCGTCGGCCGGGGCGGACCACGTGTAGTCCAGTTCCCCGCTGGCCTTCTCGGTGCTGACCCAGAGGTCGGAGCCGGCCGGCGAGGGCGCGCTGGCTTCGCCGTCGGTGTGCTTTACCTGCAGCGACTTCCTGTCGTCGGAGAGTCCGGTGACGGTGTTGTGGGCGGTCTTGCCCACCCAGGCGTCCACATCATCCGGGCGTCCTGCCGCGAGCAGGAAGCTGCCCTCACCCTTGACCTTGAGGGTGACCGTTCCACCCTCGAGGGTGCGCAGCTTCTGGTCGATAACGGTCAGGGGCGCGGCTTCACCGGCGGAGGCCGTTGCCGTCACCGTCTCGGCGGGGGCCCAAAAGGTCTTCTGCCCGATGCCGGCCAGCAGTGTCAGGAGGCCGAGCAGCACAAGTGCAACTGCAGTCTTGAAACGCAAAGGAATACCTATCATCAGCGGGGGTTTACCTTCAATAGTAACCGTTTCGTTACCAATAGGCCGGATCGGGGGTTCCGGGGGCCCTGCTGCCACTCCGGCGAAACGCCGCCCGCCCGGCTATTCACAAGGCTGCTGATAGTGTTTGCGATGATCATCACACCCGGCCCGCAGCCGCGGCGCCACGGACGGTAAAGGCATCAAAGAGCAGTGACTGAACACACGGATCCGTCCATGCGCGGCGCCGAGGACCTGCCCGACGCCGACTCCTCCCAGCCCCTCCCCGCGCCCCACCCGGGTGCGGCACACAACACCTCCCCCCAGCACCCCGAAGCACAGAATACGGCCAAGCCAAAGGGCCGCCCCGCCGTGCTCGGCGCGGTGCTCAGGCGCCTGCGCCAGCCCATCCCCGGCGCCCAGCCGCGGCTGCGGTTTGAGTTCCCGCCGGAACACCCCGACAACGCCGAGGCAGAGGAGACCGGGGATACTGAGCGCTTCGGTCCGCCCGGCCCTCGCATCTCGACCCAGCATCCGCTGTACCTCGGATTCATGGGGACCGTCGGTGTAGGCCTGGCGCTGCTGGTCTACTGGATCGGTTCCCACACCACCCAGCTGCTGCTGTGGATTGTCGCTGCACTGTTCATCGCCCTCGGCCTGGACCCGGTGGTCCGCTGGCTGGAGGGCCGGAAGATTCCCCGGCCCGCGGGGATCCTGGTGTCGGTATCAGTGCTGATGCTCGCCGTCGTCGGCTTCTTTGCCACCCTTATCCCCACGATCGTGGAACAAGTCACCGAGCTCGTGAAGCAGGCCCCCGTATGGGTGCGGGACTTCATCAATTCGGATTTCTTCCGGACGCTCGACAACCAGTTCGGCGTCCGGGACCGGATCCAGGAGGAGCTGGACAAGTTCGTCAAGAACCCGGAGGCCATGAGCGGCATCTTCGGCGGCGTCCTCGGCTTCGGGTCGACGGTGGCCAACGGGCTGTTCGGCACGCTGATCGTGCTGGTACTGAGCCTCTACTTCCTCGCCGCGCTGCCGGCCATGAAGAGATGGGGCTACCGGCTGGCGCCGCGGTCCCGCAGGCACCGCGTCGAGGCACTGTCCGAGGAGATCACCCGCTCGGTGGGCAACTACGTCATCGGGCAGGCGGTGGTCGCCCTCCTGAACGCCACCTTTGCCTTCATCGTCATGTCCATCATCGGAGTGCCGTTCGCGGTGCTGCTGGCCTTCATTGTGGCGCTGCTGGCCTTCATTCCCCTGGTTGGCGGCCTGATCGCCGGCGTGCTCGTCACCCTGATCACCCTGACGCTGGGCTGGCAGTCCGCCCTGGCCTACGCCATCTGCTACTTCGCCTATCTGCAGTTCGAGGCGTACTTCATCTCGCCGCGCATCATGCAGAAGGCAGTAGCGGTACCCGGCGCCGTCGCCGTCATCTCGGTGATTGCAGGCGGCAGCCTGCTCGGCGTCCTGGGCGCACTGATCGCCATCCCGACGGCGGCCGCCACCCTGCTGCTCATCAAGGAGATTTACATCGTCCGCCAGGACAAGCATTAGAGCCGGCAAACATTAGACCCGGCAAGCACTAGACGGCGGCGGTGGCCACGGGGCCTTCCCACTCCTGCGGCAGGCCGGCGACGCCCGAGCCCTCCCGGGTGACGTCGTCGACGATCTCATTCAGCACCCGCGCAGCCTGCTTCTCCCCCACCCAGAGGTGCTTGGCGCCGTCGACCCCCACCACCCTGGCCTGCGGCACGATGCCGAACCGGGCTTCCGCGGCGGCGGGCTGCAGGTAATCGTCGTGCTCGGGAACCAGGACCGTCAGCGGCTTGCCGGAGGCCGCCCAGAGCTTGAGGTGCTCGTCGGTGGCGCGGTGCAGCGGCGGGGACAGCAGGATGGCGCCCTCCACCTGAGAGGCTACCGGCTCCACTGCGCCGTACATGAGCGCGAGTTCCGTTCCGAAGGACCAGCCCACGAGCCACCGGTTGGGCAGCTGCCGCTCGACGGCGAAGCGCACCGCCGCCTCGACGTCGTACCGCTCGCCGATGCCTTCTTCAAACGCTCCCTCGCTGGTTCCGCGCGGCGAGGACGTGCCCCGGGTGTTGAAGCGCAGCACCGCCACCCCGGCCAGCGCCGGCAGGCGGTAGGAGGCCTTGCGGTAGACGTGGGAATCCATGAAGCCGCCGTGCGTGGGCAGCGGGTGCAGGGTGATCAGCGTGGCGGTGACCGGACCCGATTCCGGCAGCGCCAGCTCGCCTACCAGCGTGTGGCCGTCCTCAGTGCGGATTTCAATGTTCTCGCGCCGGGCCGGGAGCACCGTTGAGGCGCGGATGGCGGTGGATGCTGATGGCTGGCTAAAAACGTACGACGCCGGGTCAAAAGTCATGCGCACCAGCTTATCTTCCGGGCGGGTTGCGCTTGGACACCGCTCCCCTGCGTTACCGGTAGCGAAAGTTCCGGGACGTCCAGCAGTTGGTGTGCCAGTGGCGCCGCTCAGCCAGTCCCGCGGCAGCTCCGAACAGGTGGTCATCAGCCCAGACCACCAGGTGGGCAATGCCGGGGAGGACAGCTGTTGAGCAGCCTGGGCAGATGTAGGTCTTCTCAGCGTTGCGGGCGGTCATGGTCCGGACCATCCAGTCCCCGTCCGGGGCACTTTCCCGGCGCGCGATTCCCGCGCGGGCCCGCTCCAGGTCCAGTTCCGGCGCGGGTCCCGCGCCGTGCTTCCGCCCGCCCGGGGCGTTTCCGGCCGCACCGCGGCCCGTCTTGGCGCGGCGGGGACGGTTGGAGCGGGGCATGCCTCCATTCTGCCTCAGCCGGGGCCCCGTCCCCTGCAGCGTGACGCAGTGCTAACCGGATGCCGCTTAGAGATGCCGCTTCAGGAAAGACAGGACGGAGAAGGTAGGGTGTAGGGCGTGCGTCTTGTCATAGCCCGTTGCTCCGTTGATTATGTTGGCCGGCTGAAAGCCCATCTCCCCCTCGCCACCCGGCTCCTGCTGGTGAAGGCTGACGGTTCAGTGCTGGTGCACTCCGACGGCGGCTCCTATAAGCCCCTGAACTGGATGAGCCCGCCCGCAGTCCTCCGCGTCACCTCCCCGGAAGAGGCCGATGTCGAGGTGGGCGTCGTGGAGCAGTGGACGGTGCAGTCGGCCAAGACGGACGACAGGCTCATCATCAACATCCATGAGCAGCTTCACGACAGCTCCCACGAGCTGGGACAGGACCCCGGGCTCATCAAGGACGGCGTCGAAGCCGACCTGCAGCGGCTCCTTGCCGACCAGATCGAAACCCTCGGCGAAGGGTTCTCCCTGATCCGGCGGGAGTACTTCACCGCGATCGGGCCCGTCGACATCCTTGCCCGGGACGCCGATGGCGCCACGGTGGCCATCGAACTGAAGCGCCGCGGGGACATTGACGGCGTGGAACAACTGACGCGCTACCTCGAGCTGCTCAACCGCGATCCGCTGCTGGCTCCGGTGCGGGGGATCTTTGCCGCCCAGCAGATCAAGCCGCAGGCGAGGGTGCTTGCCACGGACCGCGGCATCGACTGCGTGACCCTGGATTACGACGCAATGCGCGGCGTTGACGATATCGAATCGCGGCTTTTCTGAGGGCACGGGCCGGTAGCTAAGGGGTGATCAGGCGTTTACTCCGGATTTGCCCAAAATTTGCCGGAATTCGCGTTTTGACCGTTGACCAGACCGTTTGCCCGTGAAATTCTTGTATCAGTCTTTGTGTAGGTGGTTTTCATGCTCGCAAGACATGTTGCGAGCGCGAAGCTCCTGCAACGCAATTTCCGGTTTTCCGGAGTGCAGGCCAGGATTCTTCTCGCGGAGTAACCAAGACCAGTACGAGGTGTGCTGGCCTTAAAAAGTTCCATACTGAGGAGAAATAAATGGCACAGGGAACCGTCAAGTGGTTCAACGCTGAAAAGGGCTTCGGCTTCATCACTCCGGATGACTCCGAGGGCGATGTCTTCGTTCACTACTCCGAGATCCAGACCGGCGGCTTCAAGACCCTCGACGAGAACCAGCGCGTTCAGTTCGAAATCGGCCAGGGCGCCAAAGGCCCCCAGGCCACGGGCGTTACCGTCGTCTAATTAGCCTTAAACTAAATGATCCTCGGCATTCGTGCCGGGGATCATTTTTTTGTCACAAATATTTTCAATTCTTGCAACATTCCGGGATGGACCGGCTCAGCGCCAGGTTCCCACCCCGATGACGGGGCCGGCTTCAAGCCAGGAGGACAGCCCCGTGTAGGCGTCGAACTTCATCGCCAGGAACACGTCCTGGCCCTCATAGCGAAGCTCCACGATCACGACATCGGGCTGCACCTTGACCAGCTCCGCTTCCGTAGGCTGGCGCCGTCCCAGCAGCTCAAGCGAGCTCCGTTTGAAGCGGTGGCGGGGCCTGACGCTCAGAGACAGGAGCTTAAACCACTCAAGCTCATTGTCCTGATAACGACAAACCCCCATCCGCCAGCTCTTTCCAGCCGTACGAATGGAGGCGTCCACCGTGCCCAGGGCGCGCCGCAGGTTAACGCGGCGCACCCCAAAAAGGCACAGCGTAAAAATCAGCAACGCAAACACAGTTGCTATGGCGATGAACGGAAAGGAAGTAACGTCCATCAGGGTTGTGCTATCGGATCCCCGCAGTGGCCGCGTCACCCAGCTGGGCGTTGTCAGCAACGATTACTACACGGTTGTTGTCGACGGAGAAGAAACCGCCGTCGACATCCACGGCAATGCGGTCGCCGGAAACCGGCTCGATCGCCAGCTGACCTTCGGCCAAAATCGCCAGCACGGGCGAGTGGCCGGGCAGGATTCCGATTTCACCATCGCTGGTGCGGGCCTTGACCATCTTGGCCGCCCCGGACCACACGAAGTGGTCCGCTGCGACAATCTCAACCTCAAGCTCAGCCATATTACTTGGTCTGTTCCTGAATCTTGGCCCACTGGCGCTCGACGTCGTCCAGGCCGCCTACGTTGAAGAACGCCTGCTCGGCAACGTGGTCAAGTTCGCCGTCGCAGATGGCCGCGAAGCCTTCCACAGTGTCCTTGATGGAAACGGTGGAGCCCTCCACGCCGGTGAACTGCTTGGCGGTGTAGGTGTTCTGGGACAGGAACTGCTGGATGCGGCGTGCACGCGACACGACGATCTTGTCCTCTTCAGACAGTTCGTCAACGCCGAGGATGGCGATGATGTCCTGGAGTTCCTTGTTCTTCTGCAGGATCTGCTTCACACGGACAGCCGTGTTGTAGTGGTCCTTGCCGATGTACTGCGGGTCCAGGATTCGGGAGGTCGACGTCAGCGGGTCCACAGCCGGGTACAGGCCACGGGAGGCGATTTCACGGGAAAGTTCCGTGGTCGCATCCAGGTGCGCGAAGGTGGTGGCCGGAGCCGGGTCGGTGTAGTCATCTGCGGGGACGTAGATGGCCTGCATCGAGGTGATGGAGTGGCCCTTGGTGGACGTGATGCGCTCCTGCAGGAGGCCCATCTCGTCGGCAAGGTTCGGCTGGTAACCCACGGCGGAAGGCATGCGGCCCAGCAGCGTGGAAACCTCGGAACCTGCCTGGGTGAAGCGGAAGATGTTGTCAATGAAGAGCAGCACGTCCTGGTTCTGAACATCGCGGAAGTACTCCGCCATGGTCAGTGCGGACAAGGCCACGCGCAGACGCGTTCCCGGCGGCTCATCCATCTGGCCGAACACAAGGGCGGTGTCCTTCAGAACGCCGGCCTCTTCCATTTCAACCCAGAGGTCGTTGCCCTCACGGGTACGCTCGCCGACACCGGCGAACACGGAGGTACCACCGAAGTTGCGGGCAACACGGGTGATCATTTCCTGGATCAGAACGGTCTTGCCCACGCCGGCGCCGCCGAACAGGCCGATCTTTCCACCCTTGATGTACGGGGTGAGGAGGTCGATGACCTTGATGCCCGTTTCGAGCATTTCGGTGGAGCCCTCGAGGGACGCGAAGGACGGGGCCTTGCGGTGGATCGGCCAGTGGTCAGCGGCCTGGATCTCGGACTCGTCAACGTCCAGCGGCTTGCCGAGCACGTTGAAGATGTGGCCCTTGACGCCGTCGCCAACAGGCACGGAGATCGGGGCACCGCTGTCCACTACGGACGTGCCGCGGACCAGGCCGTCGGTTGCCTGCAGGGAGATAGCGCGGACGAGGTTGTCACCCAGGTGCTGGGAGGTCTCGAACGTGATGGTCTTGGTCTCACCGTTGAGAGTGATCTCGGTGGTGAGTGCGTTGTAAATCGAGGGGATTGCGTCAGCCGGGAATTCGACGTCGACAACCGGGCCAATGACACGTGCGATACGGCCGGTGGCACCGGCCGTTGCTGCTACGTGTTCGGTAGCGGTGGCAGTCATCTCTCTCACTTCACTCGTAGATGGCGTGGGGTTAAGTTTATCTGGTGGTGCAGGTCTGGCTGGATCCGAGATCCGGCCGGCTAGGACGCGAGTGCGTCGGCGCCGGCAACAATCTCGGAGAGCTCCTGCGTAATCTCTGCCTGGCGGGCGGTGTTGCGCAGACGCGTGTACTTCTTGATGAGCTCCGTGGCGTTGTCGCCGGCGGATTTCATTGCCCGCTGGCGTGCAGCGAGCTCAGAAGCCGCTGCCTGCAGCATGGCCGCGAAGATGCGGGATTCGATGTAGCGCGGCAGCAGCGCGTTAAGCACCTGCTCCGGCTCCGGTTCGAACTCGTAAAGCGGCAACAGCTCCGATTCGGAGGTTGCCTGCTCGTCCACAACTTCGAGGGGAAGAAGCCGGATGACGGTCGGCTCCTGGGTCACCATGGACTTGAAGCGGGTGTACACGACATGGATTTCGTCCACGCCGCCCTCTTCGAAGTCCGTGGCGAAGTCCTCGAGCAGAGCCGCGCCGATTTCCTGTGCGGTGGCGAACTCGGGGGCATCGGTGCTGCCGGTCCAGACACGCCCGTACGGACGGTTCCGGAAATCGAAGTAAGCCTGCGCCTTGCGGCCCACCAGGTACGTCTTGACTTCCTTGCCTTCGGCACGGAGCAGTTCGTTCAGGCCTTCGGCCTGCTTCAGCACACTGGCGGAGTACGAGCCTGCGAGGCCGCGGTCCGACGTGATGACCAGAACAGCGGCGCGGCGGATGCTCGTCGGCTCGGTGGTCAGGGGGTGGTCGATTTCGCTCTGGCTTGCGACGGCAGAAACGGCGCGCGTGATCGCGTTCGCGTAAGGCAGTGAAGCTGCTACGCGTGCGCGGGCCTTGCCGATGCGCGAGGTAGCGATCAGTTCCATCGCCTTGAAGATCTTACGCATCGACGTCGTCGAGCTGATCTTCTGGCGGTAGACCCGGATCTGGGCTCCCATACTTATCCTTTCCTAAGATCCCGATGGCCGGGACTGCCGGACCCCCGAGGGGTTCCGGCAGTCCCTGCCAGCGAAACTAGCGCTTCTGCCTGACGATTTTTTCCTGGTCGACCTGACCCTCCGAGATAGCTTCATGCTCCTCGTGGCCTGCGCCCACCAGATGGTTGTCACCCTCGCCGAAGAAGCCCTTCTTGAAGTCCACGATGGCGGTCTTCAGTGCTTCCACGGTGTCGTCGTCCAGAACGTTGGTCTGTGCCAGCGTCGTGAGGATCGAAGACTTGTGCTTGAGGTGCTCCAGGAATTCGGACTCGAAGCGGCTGATGTCCTCAACCGGAACGTCGTCCAGGTAGCCCTGGGTACCGGCCCAGATGGACACAACCTGGTTCTCGACCGGGAACGGCGAGTACTGGCCCTGCTTGAGCAGTTCCATCAGGCGTGCACCACGGGTCAGCTGCTGGCGGGATGCGGCATCGAGGTCGGATGCGAACATCGCGAATGCCTGCATGTCGCGGTACTGGGCGAGGTCCAGCTTCAAGGTACCGGAGACCTTCTTCATGGACTTCACCTGGGCAGCACCGCCAACGCGGGACACCGAGACACCAACGTCAACAGCGGGACGCTGGTTGGCGTTGAAGAGGTCCGACTGCAGGAAGATCTGGCCATCGGTGATGGAGATCACGTTGGTCGGGATGTAGGCGGAGACGTCGTTTGCCTTGGTTTCGATGAGCGGCAGGCCGGTCATCGAGCCTGCGCCGAGGTCGTCGGAGAGCTTGGCGCAACGCTCCAGCAGGCGGGAGTGCAGGTAGAAGACGTCACCCGGGTAGGCTTCGCGTCCCGGCGGACGGCGGAGCAGCAGAGACACGGCACGGTAGGCTTCGGCCTGCTTGGACAGGTCATCGAACACGATGAGGACGTGCTTGCCGCCGTACATCCAGTGCTGGCCGATGGCCGAACCGGCGTAGGGTGCAAGGTACTTGAAGCCGGCCGGGTCGGAAGCCGGGGAAGCAACGATCGTGGTGTACTCGAGCGCGCCGTTGTCCTCAAGGGTCTGGCGGATGGCTGCGATCGTGGAAGCCTTCTGGCCAATAGCGACGTAAACGCAGCGGACCTGCTTGTTCACGTCACCGGAAGCCCAGTTGTCCTTCTGGTTGATGATCGTGTCGATGGCAATGGCGGACTTGCCGGTCTGGCGGTCACCAATGATCAGCTGGCGCTGGCCGCGGCCGATCGGAATCATGGCGTCGATTGCCTTCAGGCCGGTCTGCATCGGCTCGTGCACAGACTTGCGCTGGGTAACGCCCGGCGCCTGGAGTTCCAGGGCGCGGGTGGTCTCGGCCTTGATCTCGCCGAGGTCGTCGATCGGCACACCCAGGGGGTCCACCACGCGGCCGAGGAAGGCGTCGCCAACCGGCACGGACAGAACCTGTCCGGTGCGGTGCACTTCCTGGCCCTCTTCGATGCCGTTGAAGTCACCGAGGATGATGACACCGATTTCGCGCACGTCGAGGTTCTGGGCCAGGCCCAGGGTGCCGTCTTCGAAGCGAAGCAGCTCGTTCGCCATGACCGAGGGAAGGCCCTCAACACGGGCGATGCCGTCGCTAGCGGTGGTCACACGGCCGACCTCTACGCGCTCTGCGTTTCCGGGTTCGTAGGACGCCGCGAATTCGTTCAACGCATTACGGACGTCGTCGGCGTTGATGGTCAATTCGGCCATCTGCAGTCCCTGCTCTCCTGTATTCGTGATCATCGTTGCTCACGATGACCGGGGTTTCTATCAGTTGTGTTGTGCTTGTCCGGCTAGCCGGCCAGCTGGCGCTGGAGGTCGTTCAGGCGGGTGATGACCGAAGCGTCGAGCACTTCGTCCCCCACCTGCACCCGGATGCCGCCGATCAGCGTGGGGTCAACCTTGAAGTTGACCTTCAGTTCGCGTCCGTAGAGGGAGTTCAGGCCCTGCTGCAAACGGCTTGCCTGCGTCTCCGTCAGGGGACGCGTAACGCTGACCGTCGCAATCCAGCGCTGCTGGCGCTTGGCGGCGAGCTCGGCGAAACGGCTCACGAGCCTGGTTGCCTTGATGCCACGGGGCTGCGTGACTGCCTGTCCGATCAGGACCTTGGCTTCCTCACTTGCGGAAGGAACCAGCCGTTCGGCCAGGGCAGTCTTTGCTGCGGCGCTGGCCTGCGGTTCAGACAGGGCGCGCTGCACATCGTGGTTGGCAGCCACAGCCTGGTTGAAGGAGAACAGATCGTTCTCCAGCGCTTCCAGGCCGGTGATTCCGGAGGCAGAAACGGCCGACTTGTTTTCGGCAACGGCGATGACCACCGTTGCGGCAAGCGTCTCGAGTGCATCGCCGATGTCTCGCGCCGATGCCCAGCGTGAGCTGGCCAGACCGGCTGCGATGTCCACGGCTTCAGCGGAAGCTTTTCCGCTGAAGAGCCGCTTGATCAACGCCGACTTTTCCTCGCCGCTGCGGGAGGGGTCAGTCAGGGCGCGGCGCAAGCCAGCCGAGCTGTCTACCGCTCCCAGGATCCCGAAAAGTTCCTTTGCCAACTGCAGCGATGCAAACGGAAGCTTTGGCTCCAGCTCGGTCAGCGCCTTGGTCAGCGATTCGCTCGATACACCTGCCATTACTTAGCTACACCTGCGTTCTGGGTCTCCAGATCGGCCAGGAAGCGGTCAACAACGCGTGCAGCGCGTGCGTCGTCCTCGAGGGTTTCCCCAACGATGCGGCCCGCAAGCGTGGTGGCAAGGGTGCCCACCTCCGAACGCAGCGACACAACGGCCGCCTGGCGCTCGGACTCGATCTGCGCGTGTGCCTGAGCGGTGATGCGCGCAGACTCGGCTGCAGCCTTTTCCTTCAGCTCCGCCAGGATCTGGGCGCCTTCGGCACGCGCTTCCTCACGGATACGGTTGGCCTCAGCACGGGCATCAGTGAGCTGCTGCTTGTACTCTTCGAGTGCGGCAGAAGCTTCAGCCTGAGCCTTCTCAGCCTTGGCGATGCCGCCCTCGATGGCCTCAGCACGCTCCGCGAACGTCTTCTCGAACATCGGGACAACGAACTTGACCACGATGAAAAAGAGGACAGCAAAGCCGGCGAGGACGACGCCCATTTCCCAAAGATTGGGAACGAGCGGGTTAGCCGCCTCGGCGCCTTCAGTGGCGGCTGAGATGATCTGCTGATTCATTTTTCACCCGTCCTTATCTACTCGGTTCTGAAATGTTCGCTTGGTTCTGAAGGTTTACTTGAGAACGAAAGCGAAGACCAGGCCCAGGATGGCGAGGGCTTCAGTCAGCGCAAGGCCGAGGAATGCGATCGGCTGCAGGACGCGCTGGGCTTCCGGCTGACGGGCCACGCCGTTGATGTAGGCAGCGAACACGAGACCCACACCGATACCACCGCCGATGGCCGAGAGGCCGTAGCCGATGAGGTTGAGGGAGCCGTTGATGGAGCCTTCCATTTTTCTTCCTTTCAAGATGCCATGTATATGGCAGGTTGTTTGGGTTGCTTCATCCCCGCGAGGGGAAGTCTGAGGTGCCTAGTGGCTGTCGGCGTGGAGTGCGCCTTCGATGTAGATCGCGGTCAGCAGCGTGAACACGTAAGCCTGCAGCGCCATGATCAGGGCTTCGAGCATGTACATGGCAATCGCACCGGCGAGAACCAGCACAGAGGTGCCCTTGAGGAGGACGTTCTCCTGCATGACGAGGTATTCGATGCCGGAACCGGCGATCATGACGATCAGGTGGCCGGCCAGCATGGTGGCGAAGAGACGCAGGCTGTGCGTGACCGGGCGGACCAGGAAGTTGGAGATGATCTCGATCGGAATGACGATCGGGAGGATGTAGACCGGGACACCGGAGGGAACGGTGGCGAGCTTGAAGTAGCGCAGGCCGTTCTTCTTGATGCCGATTGCGATCCAGGTGATGTACACGATTGCTGCCAGCACGTAAGCGCCGCCAACGTGCGAGAAGCTCGGAAGCTGGATCAGCGGGATCGCGCCGTAGATGTTGTTCACCAGGATGAAGAAGAACAGGCTGAACAGCAGCGGGACATACTTGATGAAGTCCCTGCCGCCGATGATGTCCTTCGCAATGCTGTTACGGACGAAGCCGTAGGCGGCTTCACCTGCGAACTGCAGCTTGCCGGGAACGAGCTGCTGCTTCCGCGCAGCGAGCACAAAGAATGTGGCGATAATGACGACGGACAGGATAACCAGCAGCATCTGCTTGGAGAATCCGTCTGCCGCACCCCACGGCAGGATTGCCGGCAGGTGCATTTCTTCAATTCCGGGAGGAGTGAACTCTCCTGAATTTTGGGCCGGGAGCGCAAGCGCGATCAACGCGTTTCCTCTCTGCAGTGTCCATCGTTGGGCGTTGGTCGGGTTCCGGCGCGCGTCATGCTTGCCCTCCCCCTCGTGAAATTATTTGGCATTACTGTTCCCGTCCTCGGACGGGCCGCTGGCTGCACCGTTCCCGCCAGTTGGTTTCCTTGAACTGGTGAGGCCGTGCATATGGGACAGATAGAACCCTCCCGCAGCTCCAAGCAGAGCGCCTGCGAGCACAATCCAGCGGGTTCCCCACAGATAATCCAGTCCCCACCCTATCAAACTCCAGACGATGATTCCGCCAATTATGTAGCTAAAGACGGCCATTCCAGCGTTGTAACCGCCGTCGGAATTCTGGCCGGGTACAGCGGCGGGACCGGGCGTCGGTTCGGGCATCCCGGGCTCATTTTTTTCGGGGTCATTGCGCCTAGCCATTGGTGTTGCCCTCGTCCGTCTTGGGGTCGTTGAAGATCTGCAGGCGGGCCTTGCTGAAGCCGTAGATCTCGGCCGCCTGCCATGTGACCACGGCTACGACGGCACCGATGACGAACCACCGGCCGTGCAGCCAGGCTGGAGCGCCGAGTGCGAAAAGCACCACGGCGAAGCCGATGACTTTGACGAAGTAAGTCGCCACGAACAGGCCGACGGCACCGGAGGGGTTGTTGCGCCCCACGAAGTGTCCGATCAGCAGGCTGATCGCGAAGAACACGATTACCAGCAGGCCACCGAGGCTGCTGGACACGGTTCCGGTCCAGCCGTTTAGCAGGGCAGCCACTATGCCGGTGATAACCAGGGCACCGCCGGCGACGGCGGAACTGAGCCCCAGCAGACCGAGCCAGAGGGACCGCGTGGGTCCGGAGACGCCAACGGATCCTTTGCCGGACGCAGGTCCGGGGTCGGCGCTGGAGGTCATGCGAACCCAATCTTCGGGGCAGGGTGGAGTGGTGCAGGAAAGGACTGCACTTGAATTCTACACGAGATAGAAATTTTCCGAAAAGCGCTTACTGCTCTGTTGCCTGCCGCGCTCCGGCGCTCTCCCCGCGCCGGCTCAGGTAGGGCCACGCCGTGACCAGTCCCATGATCAGCGTGGCGGCGATCATCAGCGCCAGCACGACCTGCCAGGGGTAGACGGCAAAAGCCAGTCCGCCAAAGGACAGCACGGCCGCCCACAAATAGAGCAGCATGACCGCTGTGCGGTGGGAGTATCCGATGTCCATGAGCTTGTGGTGCAGGTGCCCCCGGTCCGCGGACCACGGTGAACGGCCGACGGCGGTGCGCCGCACCACCGCGAGGCACAGGTCCAGGAGCGGCAGGAACAGCACGGCAAACGGCAGCAGGATGGGGACGATCGTGGGGATACCGTTGACCCGGTCGTACAGCCCGGAAGTGATCTGCCCCGTGGAGACCACGCCTGCCGATGCCATCAGAAGCCCTATGAGCATGGCACCCGAATCACCCATGAAGATTTTTGAGGGAAACCAGTTGTGGGGCAGGAACCCCAGGCAGCTGCCGACGAGGACCGCCGTCAGCAGCGTGGCGAGATCGGAGCGGTCCAGGATGGGCGCGTTCCGGTGGACCCAGTAGGCGGTAAGGAAGAACGCGGACCCGCCGATGATGGCCACCCCGGCGGCCAGCCCGTCCAGTCCATCGATGAAGTTGAACGCGTTCATCGTGACCACAATGAGACCGGTGGTGAGGATGATGTTGACCGGGTCCGATTCGAACCGGATGGGCTCCGGAACGAACGGGATGATGGTCATGCGCACACCCCAGACGGCCACCACAAACGCTGCAAAAGTCTGCCCGATCAGCTTGATCCACCAGCGAAGGTCCAGGAGGTCGTCCGCCACTCCCACCAGCACGATGATCGCGGCTCCCGCCAGCACACCCCACGGAGCACCGTTGTTCCGGAAGATGTCTTTGACGAAGAAGGACTGGCTGGCCACTGACAGGGCTACCAGGACGCCGGCGAAGATACCCAGCCCGCCGAGCCGCGAGACCGGGCTGGAATGCATGTCGCGGCTGCGGATCGGGGCGAACAGTTCAAGGCGGTTGCCGATCATGCGTGCACCCCACGTTGCCCCGTAGGAGACGATCGCCGCTGTCAGCATCATGGACATGTACATGATCATGGCGCGGCCGCCATTCCTGCTGCACTGCGCCGGCCGCCGGCGCGCTGCCCGAGGCCGTGCTGCAGGTTATATGGAGTCGGATTCGGGATCAGGCCGGGCGGACCATGCGGGCTCGTTAGGTGTGGATCTGACGTGCAATAAATGAAACTTCTCCGTCGCCATGCGCACAGACAGGCAGTGCATAGTGCCTGACGGGGCTGTATTACAGTGGACTCTAGTCAAGATACTAACGCCAACGGGTACATCGCTTCGCGTCACACGGCCTCACGCCGGCGGGAAACTTGCCGACGGCTGTGCTGAAAGGATCCCCGTCATGCCAGTGTCGGTCGCAGTTGCCGCAGTGACGTTTGACCGCCCCCGGGAGCTGGCCGTCCTGCTGAAGGCCATCAATGGCCAGACGGCTCCCGTATCCACGATCTGCCTCGTTGACAGCGGCACGGTACCCGCAAAAGACGTGGCGGCAGAGCATCCGAATGTGGACTACGTCCGCTCCGAAGCCAACTTGGGTGGCGCCGGCGGCTTCTCGCTGGCAGCGCTTAAGGCCGTTGCCAGCGGTGCAGACTGGGTCTGGATGATGGACGACGACGCCGAGCCTGCGGACGCCGGGTGCCTCGCCACGCTGATCCGGGAAGCGGAGGCACGGGACCTTGAGGCTGTGGTGCCGCTGGTGGTGGCGCCGGGCCACCCCGACCGGCTTTCCTTTTTCTTCCGCCTGGACGGCAAGGTCACCCATGACCGGGCTGCGCTGGAAAAGGTCGGCTTCCTCCCCAACGACGGCCATTTTTTCAATGGCGCGCTCATCCGGTCAGACGTCTTCTTTAAGGTGGGACTGCCGGACATGCGCCTTTTCATCCGCGGGGACGAGGTGGACTTCACTATCCGGCTGCGCAAGGCGGGGATCCGGTTCGGCACGGTGACCACGGCCGCGATCACGCATCCGCACGCGTTTGCTGAAACGAAGCACGTGTTCGGAGCGCGTTGGCACGTCATCGTCCCGGAGAGCGCATTCAAACGCTATTACTACTACCGCAACCGCGGATATCTGATCCGCCGCCACTTCCGCATCAAGTCCCTGGTGGCCGATGTGGGCGGCTATCTCGGCTATTTCCTCCGCAGGGGCGACCTGCGCGGGCTGGCGGACTGGTTCCGGGCCTTCTCCACCGGGCTGCGCGGCAAGGGGTTTGCGCCCCTGAAGGACCAGAAGTTCTAGCAGCAGTGCCCTGGCTTCGGGCAGCAGGACCGGAAGTTCCGGAAAACCTGTCAGTCCTGCCCGCGCAGCCGGCGCCGCAGTAGAAGGGCCAGCAGGACCCAGGGTTCGCCAAACACGCGGTATGCCACGCGGCGCGGATGCAGCAGCAGCCGCCAGGCCCATTCCAGCCCCAGCCGCCCGAGCCAGCGGGGAGCCAGCTTCTGGATGCCGGCAATCTGTTCGATCGCTCCCCCGACGGCGCAGTAGACGGCGGGCGGGAGCGACGGCAGGCGGCGCCACAGCACCTCTTCCTGCAGCGGCATTCCAAGACCCACCAGCACAAGTTGTGGCTGGAGTTCCGCAAGCCAGGCGGCGGCCTTTTCCTCCAGCTCGGCGTTCCAGCCTTCGCCGGGCATCCCGGAGACAGTGGCATGCGGGACGATGCCCTGCAGCCGGGCAACGGCTTTGGCGTTGGCGGCCTCCCCGGCGCCAACAACTGCAATTCGGTGGAGGCCGTCCAGTTGGCCAAGCGCGGGTATCCAGTCCGTCGACCCAAGCCGGTAGTCCATGACAGGCTTTGACTCCGGGTCCGTCTTCCCCGGGTCGGACTGTTGTCTGCCCCTCCCCCACAGCCACAGGACCGGCGCGCCGTCCAGAAGGACAACGTCGCTGTTCTCGTAGAACTTCCTGAACTGTGGCTTGGAATGGAACAGCGTCACACTGTGGAGATTGTGGCCGACGACGGTCCGGGAACTGCCGTCAGCCAGGAAACCATTGAGAACCGCGGTGAGTCCTTCAACATCCAGCGGCGTCGCATCGACGCCCAGGACAGGGATCGGTTGCCTCTGCAGCGTCATTCGGCGCTTGCGGGCTCTTCGCCGGCCTCGGACTGCTCAGCGTCGTCCGGAGCGTTGCCGTTGATGTCCAGCACTCCGGGAACCACTTCGCGCAGCCGCTCAAGGCTGATCGCGCCCTCCCGGACCACGCGCAGCGGCAGCGAGGTGGCATCCACTATCGTGGACGGCGTGGCGTCGGTGCCCTCAACCGGCCGGAAGCCGCCTTCCAGGTAGACCTCAACGGACTCTGCGAGCTGGGAACGGGCTTCAAAGGCCGTCTGTGCCGGTGCCTGGCCGGTCCGGTTGGCCGAGGACACGGCAAGAGGACCGGTGACGGTCAGCAGGTCAATGGCCACCTCATCGTCGGGGATGCGAAGTGCGACGGTCCCCTTGGTCTCACCCAGGTCCCAGTCGAGGGACGGCTGGGCATGGAAGATCAGGGTCAGACCGCCGGGCCAGAACGCCTCGGCCAGCTGGCGCGCGTCCGGATACACATCGGTGGCGAGGCCGTCGAGCGCATTCAGGCGCGGAATCAGGACGGGCGGCGGCATGTTCCGGCCGCGGCCCTTGGAGACCAGCAGCATGGTGACGGCCTGCGGGGAAAAGGCGTCGGCTGCGATTCCGTAGACGGTGTCCGTGGGAAGGACAACGCACTTTTTCTCAAGGATCGCCCGGCGTGCGTGCGCAATACCGGCGGTCCGCTCGTCGTCGGCCGTGCAGTTGTACGTAGTGGTCACTGCCTCATTCTTTCATTACTCCGCGGGCGGGACAGCAAGGACGGCGCTGGTGGCGCGTTCCTTGCCGTTCAGGTCAAAGTGCGTGGTGACGTCGGCCCACAGTCCGGTCCGCTTCAGCATGGCGGCTATCCAGCCGGCCTGGACTTCAGCGTGTTCCATCACGAAGTAGCCGCCGGGCACCAGCAGCCGGGACGCCGAGGCGGCGGCCGCCGTCGGCAGTTCCATGCCGTCCGCTCCCCCGCCGTAGAGCGCTTCCGGCGGGTCGTGGAGCGCCACTTCGGGTTCGTTGGGGATGGCCTCTGCCGGAATGTAGGGCGGGTTGGAAACCACGACGTCGAACGTTCCGTTGTGTTCCGGCAGCGCGTTCCGCAGGTCCCCCAGCAGCAGGGTGACACCCAGCGGGCGGAGGTTCTTGGCTGCCCAGGCGTGCGCGAATTCGCTGAACTCCACCGCGAAGACTTCGGCCTCGGGCACCTCGTGCGCGATTGAGCCGGCGATGGCGCCGGAGCCGGTGCCCAGGTCCACCACCTTCGGGCGGAGCACGCCGGCGCGTTCCAGCACGCGCAGCCTGTCAATCACCAGCTGCACGACGGATTCGGTCTCGGGGCGGGGGATGAAGACACCGGGGCCCACCGCGAGCTGGAGGTAGCGGAAGTGCGCAACACCGGTAATGTGCTGGAGTGGAACCCGGGTGGCGCGCTCGGCAACGAGTTCGGCGTAGCCGGCCGGGGCGGGCGCATCGCCCAACATCATAGCCCGCAGCCGCCCCAGCCCTACACCCAGCAGATGGTCCGCGAGGAGCTCGGCGTCCACCCGGGGACTGGGGACGCCGGCCTCGGTGAGGCGTTCCGTTGCCTCACGGACCGCAGCCGCCAGGGACTGGGCGGCCGGCCTGTTCGCCGGCGGCTCCGGAGTGTGCTCGGACGTCATGTTATCCGGGAACCCCTAGTCGCCGATGGCGTCCAGCCGCGCCTGCTCGTCCATCTCGATGGCGGACTGGATGACCGGTTCGAGGTCGCCGTTCATGACCTGGTCAAGGTTGTACGCCTTGTACCCCGTGCGGTGGTCCGCGATGCGGTTTTCCGGGTAGTTGTAGGTCCGGATGCGCTCAGAGCGGTCCATGGTGCGGATCTGGGACTTGCGCTGCTCGGAGTTGGCGGCGTCGATCTGCTCCTGCTGGTGGGCCAGGATCCGGGCGCGGAGGACGCGCATGCCCGCTTCACGGTTCTGCAGCTGGGACTTCTCGTTCTGCATGGCCACGACGATGCCGGTGGGGAGGTGCGTGATGCGGACCGCGGAGTCGGTGGTGTTGACCGACTGTCCGCCGGGACCGGACGAGCGGTATACGTCGATCTTGAGGTCATTCTGATTGATTTCGAGCTCTTCGGGCTCATCCACCTCGGGCAGCACCAGGACGCCGGCGGCCGACGTGTGGATCCGGCCCTGTGATTCGGTCACCGGGACACGCTGGACACGGTGCACACCGCCTTCGAACTTGAGCCGCGCGTACACGCCTTCGGCAGGGTCGTTGGAGCTGCCCTTGACCGCCACCTGGACGTCCTTGAAACCACCGAGATCGGATTCGGTGGCCGAGATGATCTCGGTCTTCCAGCCGCGGGACTCCGCATAGCGGGTGTACATGCGCAGCAGATCGCCGGCGAACAGGGCAGCCTCGTCGCCGCCTTCGCCGCCCTTGACCTCAAGGATCACGTTGCGTGCGTCGTCCGGGTCGCGCGGAATCAGCAGCCGGCGCAGCCGCGCCGCCGCAGTCTCCAGGGCCTCTTCCAGTTCAGGTACCTCGGCAGCGAACTCGGGGTCCTCGGCAGCCATCTCCTTGGCAGCCGCGAGGTCATCCCGCAGGCCTTCCCACTTGTGGTAGGCGTCCACAATGCCATTCAGCTGCGCAGACCGCCGCCCCAGCTTCCGTGCCAGCTTCTGGTCAGCATAAACAGCCGGATCCCCCAACTGCGCCTGGATGGAATCATGCTCATCCAACAGGCCCTGTACGGACTCAAACATTTTCAAACCTCTTTCGACTTGTAACCAAGTCTAGTTAATGCGAAGCGCGGTCACTTACAGCCCGATGTCGGGGCTCTGAAGGGCCCATCCGATCCTGCGGTGCTCGGGCTAAGGATTCCGGTTAAACCAAAAACCGCTCAAAATATGCCGGCCCGGGAGTGGCTTCGGGCCTGCCGGAGCCGGGTGGCTGACGATCGTAGATCGGAAGCCACCCGGCGTAGGGGCGGGGCCGGCAAATTTTGAGCGGCGCGCTCAGCTACTTGTCGTTATCCGACTTCGCACCAAGCGTCGTCTTCTGAACCTGCATGAGGAACTCGACGTTGCTTTGGGTTTCGCGGATCTTGTTGGTCAGGAGTTCCAGGCTCTGCTGGGTCTCCAGGCCGGAGAGGACGCGGCGCAGCTTCCACATGATCTTGACCTCTTCGGCCGAGAGCAGGTTCTCTTCGCGGCGCGTGCCCGAGGCGTTGACATCAACGGCGGGGAAGATGCGCTTGTCCGCCAGCTGGCGGGACAGGCGGAGCTCCATGTTGCCCGTGCCCTTGAACTCTTCGAAGATAACCTCGTCCATCTTGGAACCGGTCTCCACGAGGGCCGTTGCCAGGATGGTCAGCGAGCCGCCGTTTTCGATGTTGCGGGCAGCACCGAAGAAGCGCTTGGGCGGGTACAGCGCTGCGGAATCCACACCACCGGACAGGATACGGCCGGAGGCCGGAGCTGCCAGGTTGTAGGCGCGGCCCAGGCGGGTCATGGAGTCCAGGAGCACCACGACGTCCATGCCCATTTCCACGAGGCGCTTGGCGCGTTCGATGGAAAGTTCGGCCACGGTGGTGTGGTCGTCGGCGGGACGGTCGAAGGTGGAGGCAATGACCTCGCCCTTGACGGTGCGCTGCATGTCCGTGACTTCTTCGGGACGTTCGTCGACCAGCACCATCATGAGGTGGACCTCAGGGTTGTTGGTGGTGATCGCGTTGGCAATGGACTGCAGGATGAGCGTCTTGCCGGCCTTGGGCGGGGAGACGATCAGGCCACGCTGGCCCTTGCCGATCGGTGCGACCAGGTCGATGACGCGGGGGCCGATCTTCTTGGGGTCGGTTTCGAGGCGCAGGCGCTCGGACGGGTACAGCGGCACGAGCTTGTTGAACTCGACGCGGTCCTTGAGGTCTTCGGCAGTCTTGCCGTTCACCGAGGTGACGCGGACCAGCGCGTTGAACTTCTGCCGTGCTGACTGCTGGCCGCGGTCTTCGCCGTCGCGCGGTGCACGGATGGCACCGACCACGGCGTCACCCTTGCGCAGGTTGTACTTCTTGACCTGGGCCAGGGATACGTAGACGTCGTTCGGGCCCGGGAGGTAACCGGACGTACGGATGAACGCGTAGTTCTCGAGGACATCCAGGATGCCGGCAACCGGCAGCAGGACGTCGTCGTCAGTGATCTCGACGTCGTCGACGTCGGGTCCCTGACTGCGTCCCCGGCGGCGGTCGTTGCGGTCGCGGAACCGGTCGTTGCGGCCGCCGTCGCGGCTGTCTGAACGCTCGTTGCGGTCGTTGCGGTCGCGGCGGTTCCGCCGGTTGCGGCGGCTGCCGCCGTCTTCGTCGCCTTCGCGGTCGTCGCGGCGGTTGTCGCGTCCGCCTGCCTCACCGGCGTCACGGCCACCGCGGCCGCGTGTCTCCCGGCGTTCGCGTTGTCCAGCTTCGCCTTCCGGAGACTGCTCGCGGGTTTCGGTACCGCGGGTTTCGGTACCGCGGGTTTCGGTACCGCGGGCCTCAGCACCACGTGCCTCAGCACCGCGGGCTTCAACACCGCGTGCCTCAGGGGCAGCTTCGGCGGGGGCAGCGGGTGCCTCGGCCGGGGCGGCCGCGGCTGCTTCGCCACGGCGGCGGTTGCGGGTCCGCGGCTGGCGGCGTTCGGCACCTTCAGCCTCGGTGGAAGCGGCGCCTTCAGCAGCGGCAACCTCGGTGGCCGGAGCCGCAGCCGGTGCTTCAGCTGCGGGAGCTGCCGCCGGAGCCTGGGCCGCTTCGGCGGCCGGGGTGGCAACAATGCCGTCGCTTACTGCCCGGCGGCTGCGGCCGCGGCCACGTGCGCGGGTTTCCTGGGCGGGAGCCTCAACGGCTGCAGCGGTTTCCGGGCCAGGAGCTGCTGCTGCGGCTTCCGGGGCAGCTGCCGCCGGAGCGGCCGCGGCGGCCTTGGCAGTGCTCCGCGCCGGTGCCTTAGTGGCGGGGGCGGACGTGCCTGCGCGGTGTGCGGAAATAGCCGCCACCAGGTCGCCCTTGCGCATGCGGGATCCGCCGGAGATACCAAGCTGGCTGGCGAGGGCCTGCAGCTGGGCGAGCTTGAGGCCGGCAAGGCCGCTGCTCTTGGCGGGTGCTTCCGTCAACGTCCCGGAAGCAGAAGATGGTGTGTCCACAGCTGGTGACAGCTCAGTGGTTTCGGTCACGAAGGATCCTTCCCCCTCGACGGCGTCCAGACTGTGAGCTGGACGCGATGATTGGATCTGGGCTGCAGTTCAGATCTGCAGCCGGGATGTCGGCCTTGCCGGTTGGAGTTCGGCCAGCAGGGCCGGATACTGATCACCTTCAAACGCACCGCACGATTGGCGGTGCGGCGGACTGGCGGTTCAGGGAACAGAAACACGTCTGTACGTTCCTGGCCAGGCCAAGCAGGTGGCGCCGGAGGACATTGCGCAATAAGAGATCGAAGCAGCAGCAGCAGACCTAAGCAGATTCTGACCCGATGGCCGGTCAAGGCCATTGTCGGAGTCGTTGACTGCACGGTCTTTTGGCTGCAGGGCCCTCTCGACTGCAGAGTCGCCGTCTGGCTGCATCAAGGATTGCGTTGCTGAATCGATAAATGCGGTGGTGACTGCGGAGACTGCAAGCGGTGTTACCGCCGGTGCACTCCCACTTTAGCACCTTCGACGTCGACTGCCAGCTTCATCACACGCCAGCTGATATCCGGCGTATCTGCCTCGGCAAAGGCGGCAATGAATTCCAGAACGGCGGCGGCTTCTGTTTCGCCGCTGGTGAGGACCATCACCGTGGGTCCTGCTCCCGACACGACGGCAGCGTGGCCGGCTTCGCGCAGGGCCTTGATAAGACTGGCGCTGGGCCGCATGGCCTCGGCACGGTAGCTCTGGTGCAGGAAGTCTTCCGTGCCGGCGAGCAGGAATTCAGGCTTCTGCGTCAGCGCGTGGATCAGCAGCGCCGCACGGCCGGAGTTCATCGCGGCCGCGTGGTGGCCGATGGATGCCGGCAGCAAGGCGCGGGCCGCCTCGGTGGAGAGCTCGTAGTCCGGAACCGCCACAACGGGGATGACGGCAGCGCCGACCGTGGCGCACGTGGTGCTGTACTGGTCACTGTCCTGCCACGACAGCGCCAGCCCGCCGTAGATCGCCGGAGCGACGTTGTCCGGGTGGCCTTCCATCTCGCTGGTCAGCTGCAGGATCCAGTTCCGGTCCTGCTGCTCCCCCGCCGGCAGGAGGGCGTTCGCGGCCGTCACGGCAGCCACGACGGCCGATGCGGACGAACCGAGGCCACGGCCATGCGGAACGACGTTCTCAGCAGTGATCTTCAGGCCCGTGTGCCGGTAGCCGAGCCGGCCGAACGCGGCATTCATTGCCCGCACCACCAGGTGGCTGGCGTCCCGCGGAAGGGAATCGGCCCCCTCACCGCTGAGTTCAAAGATCAGCTCGTCGCTGTCCAGGCTCTCCACGGTGAGGGTGTCGTGCAGCGTGAGGGCCAGTCCGAGGCTGTCGTAGCCGGGACCGAGGTTGGCGCTGGTGGCCGGAACGCGGACCGTCACCTGCTGCCCGGCCTGGATGGCGGGCAGCTGGGCGGTCTGCGGCAGCATGGTTTCCACTGTTATTAGTCTTCCAGTCCCAGTTCTGCAGCAACGGTCACGACGTCGTTCGGCACCTTGACGGGCTGGACATCGCTGCCGTCCTCGGTGCGGAGGGCCCACTGGGGGTCCTTGAGGCCGTGGCCGGTGACGGTGATGGCGATGGTCTTGCCCGAGGGCACCTCGCCTGCGGCGTGCTTCTTGAGCAGGCCTGCGACGCCGGCAGCGGAGCCTGGCTCGACGAAGACGCCCTCGCGGGAGGACAGCCAGCGGTGTGCGGCGAGGATTTCCTCGTCCGTGACGGAGTCGATGAATCCGCCGGACTCGTCGCGGGCTGCGATGGCGCCGTCCCAGGAGGCGGGGTTGCCGATCCGGATGGCGGTGGCGATGGTGTCCGGTTCCGTGATGGGGTGGCCGGCCACGAACGGCGCGGCGCCGGCGGCCTGGAAGCCCCACATGGCGGGGGTCTTGGTGGAAACGGGAGCAAGGGTCCCGGCGGTTTCGGACTCGAAGGGAGCCGCGTACTCCTTGTAGCCCTTCCAGTAGGCCGTGATGTTTCCGGCGTTGCCGACCGGCAGGACGTGGATGTCCGGGGCGTCGCCCAGGGCGTCGACGATCTCGAAGGCGCCGGTCTTCTGGCCCTGGATGCGGGCCGGGTTCACGGAGTTGACCAGGAAGACCGGGTAGGACTCGCCCAGCTTGCGGGCGATGTCCAGGCAGTTGTCGAAGTTGCCGTCCACCTGCAGGAGCGTGGCGCCGTGCGCAATGGCCTGGCTCAGCTTGCCCATGGAGATCTTGCCCTCCGGAACCAGCACGGCGCAGGTCAGGCCTGCGGCAGTTGCGTACGCCGCAGCCGAGGCGGACGTGTTGCCGGTGGAGGCGCACACCACAGCCTTGGCGCCGGCCTCCACGGCGGCGGTCATGGCCATGGTCATGCCGCGGTCCTTGAAGGAACCGGTGGGGTTCATGCCCTCGACTTTGAGGTAGACGTCCGAGCCGGTCAGCTCGGAGAGCTTCTGGGCGTGGACCAGGGGCGTGCCGCCCTCGCCGAGGGTGATGACCCGGGTTGCCTCGGTAACGGGCAGACGGTCAGCGTATTCGCGGATGACACCGCGCCATTGGTGAGCCACTTAAGCTCCTTCTACCCGCAGTACGGATGTAACGGAATTGATCACGTCAAGGCCCTTGACGGCTTCAACGGTCGCTGCCAGTGCAGCTTCGCTTGCGCGGTGGGTGACGATCCGCAGCTCGGCGGACTCCACGTTGGAGTCGGCATCGCGGTGGATGGTCTGGCGCATGATTTCGATGGAGACGCCGTGCTCGGCGAACAGCTGGGCGATCTTCGCCAGCACGCCAGGCTGGTCCGCAACGTCCAGGCCGATGTAGTAGCTGGTGGTGGCGGCATCGATGGGCAGTGCCGGAACGTGACCGGTGGTGGATTCGATGCGTCCGGGTCCGCCAAGGACGATGCGGCGGGCAGCCGAGACGAGGTCGCCCAGAACGGCAGACGCCGTCGGGGTTCCGCCGGCCCCCTGGCCATAGAACATCAGCTCGCCGGCGTTCTCCGCCTCAACGAACACGGCGTTGAACGCACCGCGCACAGCTGCGAGCGGGTGTTCGCGCGGCAGGAGCGTCGGGTGGACGCGCACGGAAACGCCCTCGTTGCCCTCGCCGTTGCCCAGCTTTTCCGCGATAGCCAGCAGCTTGATGACGAAGCCGGCTTCCTTCGCTGCCGCGATGTCGGCGGCGCTGACCTTGGTGATGCCCTCGCAGTAGACGTTCGCCAGGTCGAAGCGGGTGTGGAACGACAGGGATGCCAGGATGGCGGCCTTGGCAGCGGCGTCGTGGCCTTCGACGTCGGCCGTCGGGTCAGCTTCGGCGTAACCCAGCCGCTGTGCCTCGGCGAGTGCGTCGGCGAATTGCGCGCCGGTGGAGTCCATCTGGTCAAGGATGAAGTTGGTGGTGCCGTTGACGATGCCCAGCACACGGGTGATGCGGTCGCCGGAGAGGCTGTCGCGGATGGGGCGCAGGATCGGGATGGCCCCGGCCACGGCGGCTTCGTACGACAGCTCGACGCCGGCTTTGTCCGCCTCTTCGTAGAGCGCGGGGCCGTCGGCGGCCAGCAGGGCCTTGTTGCCCGTGACCACGCTGGCGCCGTTCTGGATGGCGGACAGGATCAGCGAGCGGGCAGGCTCGAGGCCCCCCATCAGCTCGATCACGAGGTCGGCGCCCTTGACCAGGGTTTCACCGTCGGTGGTAAACAGGTCGCGCGGGAGGTCCACCTCGCGCTCGGCTTCGAGGTTACGCACCGCGATGCCGGCCAGTTCCAGGCGGGCACCGGTGCGCGGCGCCAGGGTGCCGGCGTCCTCAATCAGAATCCGCGCCACCTGAGCTCCGACGTTGCCACAGCCCAGCAGGGCCACTTTCAGGGTTCGCAATTCGGTCATTCAGGCTCCCATGTCGCGGTTCAGCAGATCTTCTTCGGTTTCCCCGCGGACAATCAGCCGGGGAGATCCGTCGCGCACAGCGACAACGCCCGGCCGGGCCAGATAGTTGTAGTTGCTTGACAGGGCCCAGCAGTAGGCGCCGGTCCCCGGTACAGCGAGCAGATCACCGGCTGCCACGTCCTCGGGCAGATATACATCTCTAACAACTATGTCGCCGCTCTCGCAATGTTTGCCCACTACGCGGGACAGCTGCGCGGGCGCGGCGGAGGTCCTTGAGGCGAGAATGGCCGAATAATCCGCGTCGTACAGCACCGGACGGGCGTTGTCGCTCATGCCGCCGTCCACCGACACATAGCGGCGGGGGTACGTAACGTTTTCAGCGGTATTTTCACCGGCTGCGCCGTCGCCGCCGGCCGGGGCATCAACCCGGACGGTCTTCAGCGTGCCCACCTCGTACAGCGTGAAAGTGCTGCTGCCCACGATGGCACGGCCGGGCTCGATCGAAATGCGCGGTGCGGTTATGCCCAGTTCCGCGCACTTGGAACGCACGACGGCGGCCATCGCCTGCGCGATGTCGGCGGCCGGCCGGGGGGTGTCAACCGAGGTGTAGGCGATGCCGTAGCCGCCGCCGAGGTCGAGCTCGGGCAGGGTGATGGAGTACTTCGCCTGGACTGCGGCCAGGAAGGTCAGGAGCTTCTGGGCAGCCAGCGCAAAGCCGTCCGGCTCGAAGATCTGCGAACCGATGTGGCAGTGCAGGCCCAGCAGCTCCACGCTGCCGTAAGACGTTGCCGCCGCGACGGCCTCCTCGGCGGCTGACAGGCCTGCCTCGTCGGTGGAGTCCCCGGCCATGGAGAGGCCGAATTTCTGGTCCTCGTGGGCCGTGGCGATGAACTCGTGGGTGTGGGCGTGCACGCCCGGCGTCAGGCGCAGCATGACCTTGGCGGTCTCGCCGCGGCCGGAAGCAATCTTGGCCACGCGCTCGAGCTCGTCCAGGCTGTCCACAACGATGCGGCCCAGGTTCATGTCCAGCGCCCGGTTGATCTCGGCATCGGACTTGTTGTTGCCGTGCAGGGAAAGGTTGGCGCCATCGATGCCGGCGCGGGCGGCAACGGCCAGCTCGCCGCCGGAGCAGGTGTCCAGCCGCAGGCCCTCTTCGGCCACCCACGTGGCGACGGCGGTGCACAGGAAGGACTTGCCGGCGTAGTAGACGTCCACTCCCCCGCAAATGTCGGCAAAGGCCTCGTCGAAGGCATCCTTGAAGGCGCGGGCCCGGGCCCGGAAGTCCGACTCGCTCATCACGAACAGGGGCGTGCCGTACTGCTCCTTGAGGCTGCTGACCGGGATACCGTCAATGGCAAGTTCGCCGCCGGCGTTCCGTTCCACTCCGCCGGCCCAGACCGGGGTGTGCAGGGCGTTGAGGTCCGCGGGGACGGCGAGCCACCCGGGAGCCAGCGGGGAGGCTGCGTTGTTGTCGGTCAACCCAATCACATCCGTTCCGGCGCCGAGACGCCCAGCAGTTCGAGGCCGTTGGCGAGTACCTGGCTGGTGGCGTCATTGAGCCACAGCCTGGTGCGGTTGATGTCCGTGACAGGTTCATCGCCCATGGGGGCAATGCGGCAGGCGTCATACCAGCGGTGGTAGGCGCCGGCAATGAGTTCCAGGTGCCGGGCCACGCGGTGCGGTTCGCGGAGTTCGGCTGCTTTGCCCACGATGGAGGGGTAGCTGCCGAGGTAGGACAGCAGTTCGTTTTCCGTGGCGTGGTCCAGCAGAGAGGCCTCGAAGGCGCTCCGGTCCACGCCGGCAGCGACGGCGTTGCGCGCCGCTCCGCGGGAGCGTGCGTGGGCGTACTGCACGTAGAACACGGGGTTTTCATTGGAGTGCTTCTTCAGCAGCTCGGGGTCCAGCGTGAGCGGCGAGTCAGCCGGGAAGCGTGCCAGCGAATAGCGCACGGCATCCGTGCCCAGCCAGGAGATCAGGTCCTTGAGCTCGATGATGTTGCCTGCCCGCTTGGAGAGCTTGGCGCCATTAACGGAGACCAGCTGGCCGATCAGGACCTCGATGTTGACCTCGGGATCGTCTCCGGCGGCGGCGGCGATGGCCTTGAGCCGGTTGATGTAGCCGTGGTGGTCGGCGCCCAGGAGGTAGATCTTTTCCGTGTAGCCGCGGTCCTTCTTGGAGAGGTAGTACGCGGCGTCGGCGGCGAAGTAGGTGGGCTCACCGTTGGCCCGGATCATGACGCGGTCCTTGTCGTCACCGAAGTCGGTGGTCCGCAGCCAGACGGCACCGCCGTCGTCGAACACATGGCCCTGCTCGCGAAGGCGGGCAACGGCACTTTCGATAGCGCCGGCGTCGTGCAGTTCCTGCTCGGAGAAGAACACGTCGAAGGAGACGCCAAAGTCCGCCAGGGTGTCCTTGATGTCCTTCAGCTGCGCCTCATAGGCTGCGGCCCGGATCACGGGCAGCGCCGCGGCATCCGTCAGTTCGCGGATGTCCGGGTGCCGGGTCAGGACCTCATGGCCGAGGTCGCGGATGTATTCGCCCGGGTAGCCGCCCTCAGGCACGTCACGGCCGTGCAGGCGCGCGAGCACCGAGTTGGCAAACACGTTCATCTGGGAGCCGGCGTCGTTGATGTAGTACTCGGCGGTGACGTCGGCACCCGAGGCACGCAGTACCCTGGCGATCGAGTCACCCAGGGCAGCCCAGCGCGTGTGGCCGATGTGCAGCGGGCCTGTGGGGTTGGCGGAAACAAATTCCATGTTCACCGTGTGGCCGGCGAGGGCGTCGTTGGTGCCGTACTCCTTCCCCGCTTCCACGATGATCTTGGCGAGGGCGCCGGCGGCTGCTGCGTCAACCGTGATGTTGAGGAATCCGGGGCCGGCGATTTCCACGCCGTCGACTCCGTTGATCTCCTTCAGCCGGGCGGTGAGCAGCGTAGCGAATTCGCGCGGGTTGGTTCCGGCCTTCTTGGCCAGCTGGAGCGCAATATTGGTGGCCCAGTCACCGTGCTCCCGGTTCTTCGGTCGCTCCACCAGGACAGAGTCCGGTATGGCCGCCTCGGCAAGGGCGATGTCACCGGCGGCAACGGCGTCTTTCAGGCAGGCGGATATTGCGAGGGAGAGTTCTTCGGGAGTCACACTCCTAGCCTACCGGGGAGCCCGTCGTGGCGCGGAATCCGCAGGGGGCCCTGCGGCCCCCTGCGTCACAGCAAAGAGAAGGGAAATTCACAGGAAAAGCCCTTAGGCTGAAATTGTTGAACCCTCAACACTGTGTTAACACCGTCCCTCAGAGTGCCCGCACCACGAAAAGAGACCCCGTGAAGCCATCAATCCGCAAGACTGTTTTCGCCGGCATGGCTGGCCTGTCCCTCGCCGGAACGGTGGCCGGCTGCGCGCCGTCCGCCCAGCAGCCTGCCGTGCAGGAGACCGAACCCTCATCGGCGGCAGCGCCTGCACCGTCGGCAGCCACCGGGTCCGGAACCGCATCGGCCCCCGCCGGCTCCGCGGCTTCAGGCTACAAGGACGGGACCTACAGCGCGGACGGCAACTACAGGTCCCCCAACGGCACCGAGACCGTGGGCGTCCAGCTGACCCTGGCCAACGGCACCGTATCCGCTGTAGAGATCACCCAGCACCCCTCCAATCCCAACACGCGCAAGTTCCAGGGCGAGTTCGCCGGCGGCATTGCCGACCAGGTGGTGGGCAAGAGCCTGGACGAGATCAAGGTCTCCAAGGTGGCTGGTTCCTCGCTGACCAGCGGCGGCTTCAACCAGGCGGTCGAGGCCATCAAGGCGCAGGCACTGTAGGCGGCTTTCGTGCCGCATCCGGGCTGGCAGGACTTCCGTTTTGAAGGCATCGGGACCGGCTGGGAAATCTCCACCCCGGTCCCGTTGCCCCCGGGGTTGCGCAGTTCCCTGCTGGCCGAGGTGGAACGCTACGACTCCACGTGGTCCAGGTTCCGTGAAGACTCCCTGGTTACCCGGATATCCGTGGAACCCGGCCAGTACCGGCTGCCGACCGAGGCCGCAGGCCTGGCGGCGCTCTACCGGCGGCTCTACACCCTCACCGGCGGCGCCATGACGCCCCTCATCGGTGAAAGCCTGGAGCGGCTGGGCTACGATCCGCAGTATTCGCTGCGGCCCCGGGGCGGGGCGGCGCCTCCGCCGGACTGGGACACCGTCCTGGAATGGCATGGAACTTCACTGCGCACCACGGCCCCGGTGGTGCTGGACATCGGCGCGGCCGGCAAGGGCCAGCTCGTGGACCTTTTGGCCGGCCTGCTTCGGAGCCACGGGGTTTCGGATTTCTTCATTGACGCCAGCGGGGACCTGCTGAACGGCGGGCAGGAGGCGGTACAGGTGGCGCTGGAGCATCCGTACGACACCACCAAGGCGATAGGAACCATACCGCTGGGGGCCGGCGCGCTCTGTGCCTCGGCGTCCAACCGGCGGGCCTGGGATGACGGGCTCCACCACGTCCTGGACGGCACCACTGGCGAGCCGGTCAGGACGGTCGTGGCCACCTGGGCCCTGGCGGAAAGCGCCATGGAGGCGGACGCCCTCGCCACAGCCCTGTTCCTTGTTCCGGCCGCGGAGCTGGAACAGCACTTCCGCTTTTCCTGGCTCAAGGTATTTTCCAACGGCAGCGCGGAGTACTCCGCGGAATTCGAAGGAGCCCTGTTCACATGAGTTCAACCACCTCCCGGCAGCAGGCCGCACCCGGCGCGGCCCTGGACGCGTACCTCGGCCGCTTCACGATGTACCGGCTGGTGCTGCTGGTGCTTGCAGCACTGGCTGCCTACAGCCTCCTCCTCGATGCGCTCGGCTGGCTGACGTTCGGAATTCCCAACATGCTGGCCCACCTGGCCCTCTGCCTGGGGTTGACGTACGTTTCCAACCGCGCCCTGGCCGCGCTGTTCCGTGTTCAGCCGCACACGGAATCGTCGCTGATTACGGGCCTACTGCTGTACTTCCTCTTCTGGCCCACGCAGCTCGGCCCGGACTTCGCCCCGATGGAGCTGGCCGGGGTGGCCCTGGCCTGCGTCCTGGCATCGGCCTCCAAGTACGCCCTCGCCTGGCGCGGCCGCCACGTATTCAACCCCGCGGCAGCGGGCGCGTTCATCACCGGGCTGACGGGACTCAACATTGCCACGTGGTGGGCCGGCACCCCGTCCATGCTGTGGCTGCTGGTCCCGGGCGTCCTGCTGGTGCTCTACCGGACCCGGAAAACACTCATGGCCGCTGTGTTCATACTGGTGGCCACCGCCGTCGTGGCAGCGGTGCAGGTGCCCACCGGCCTGGATGTGGGCAGTGCCGTGTGGCAAACCCTGGCACAGGGCCCGGTGCTGTTTTTTGCCGGGTTCATGCTCACCGAGCCGCTCACCCTGCCGCCCCGGCGCTGGCAGCAACTGGCCATGGCCGCCGTCGTCGGAATCCTGCTGGCCACGCCCTACAACCTGGGCCTTGTGGCGAACTCCCCGGAACTGGCGCTGCTGGCAGGCAACCTCCTGGCATTCCTGGCCGGGCAGCGCGGCAGCGTCCGGCTGCTGTTCAGCCACTCCCGCAGCCTGACGCCGACGACGACGGAATTCGTCTTCCGCCCTCAGCGCCCACTCCGCCACGAGCCCGGCCAGTACCTGGAACTGGATCTTCCGCACAGCAAACCGGACGGCCGGGGCAGGCGCCGTGTCTTCAGCCTGACCAGCCCGCCGGATGCACAACACGTGACGATCGGCGTCGGCACCGCCCACCCAGTCTCCGCCGCCAAGCGCAAGCTGCTGTCCCTTCGGCCTGGCGAGGAACTGACAGCCACCACAGTTGCCGGGGACTTCATCCTGCCGAAGGGTCAGGACCCCGTGCTGCTCATTGCCGCGGGCATCGGCATCACGCCGTTCCTGGCGCAGCTGTCCGGCGGGGCACCCCGCGAGCGCGACACCGTGCTCCTCTATCTCGCGCGGAACGCAGCGGAACTCGCCTACGCCACGGAACTGCAAGATTCCGGCGCCCGGATTATTGCCCGGCTGGCCGACGGATCTGCGCCGCCCGACTTCATCGAGGACGCCGGCGCGGTGCTTGGCCACGGGACGCGGCTGGACGGCCACGCGCTGAAACGGCTGGTCCCGGACATCGGCCAACGACGGGTGTTCGTCTCGGGTTCGCCGGCCAGCGTGGGATCGCTGCGGCGGGCCGCACGGCATGCCGGCGCCCGCCGTATCCACGTGGATTCCTTCGCGGGATACTAGAGGGGAGATCCCGTTTTCCTTTCCGGCCCGTCTTCCTGCTAAGCTCTAGGACGTCCGGCCGGGAACGGCAGGATCCCTGAACGCCCTCGTAGCTCAGGGGATAGAGCGTCTGCCTCCGGAGCAGAAGGCCGTAGGTTCGAATCCTACCGAGGGCACAGAAGAAACCCCCGTCCGCTTGCTGAAAGCAGACGGGGGTTTCCTGCATTCCAGTGCGCCTGACAAAGAATGTCAGAGTCCGTTCGTAGGGTGAGTTGCATGGTCTGTTCAATAGTTCCGCCGTACATCCTCCGCCGCCTGGCCGCCCAGGGGTCTCCCCGGTTCTCGGCCGTTGCCCGTGCTGCCCGGGAGGCCCTGCACCATGTTGGCGCCGTGCATGCAGCCCGCACGTCGGCGCCGTCGGTTCCTGCGGGCATCCGGCAGGTTGAGCCCGCCCCGGTCAGCAGGTCCGTCTTCGATGCAAAGTCCGGCGAGTCGCTCCCCGGCCAGGTTGTCAGGAAGGAAGGCGACGCCCCCACCGGCGATCCCGCCGTCGACGAGGCCTATGACGGCCTGGGCCACACCCACAGCCTTTACGCGGACGCTTTCGGGCGGAATTCGATCGACGGCCAGGGGATGCCGCTGAAGGCCACCGTCCACTTCGGCCGGATGTACGACAACGCCTTCTGGGACGGCCAGCAGATGGTGTTTGGCGACGGCGACGGCGAGGTCTTCGAGCGGTTCACCCGCTCGCTCAGCGTGATCGGCCACGAACTGGCCCATGGCGTGACGCAGTTTTCCGCCGGACTCGCCTACCGCAACCAGGCCGGGGCCATCAACGAGTCCGTCTCCGACGTCTTCGGCGCCCTTGTGGAGCAGTACGTCCGGAAGCAGAGCTCCGCCGAAGCCTCCTGGCTGATCGGCGAGGGGCTGTTCACGCCGCAGGTTCAAGGATCCGCCCTGCGCTCCATGAAGGCGCCGGGAACGGCGTACGACGACGACGTCCTTGGCAGGGACCCGCAGCCGGATTCCATGGACTCCTACGTGCGCACCCGGGCCGACAACGGCGGAGTCCACATCAACTCCGGTATCCCGAACCGGGCGTTCTGCCTCGTGGCCCAGGCCCTGGGCGGGAATGCCTGGGATGCGCCGGGGCAGATCTGGTACGAGACCCTGACGGGCGGCTCGCTCAGCTCAACCAGCACCTTCACAGCCTTCGCCAAAGCCACCGCCGCCACGGCCAGGGAACTGTTCGGCGAGGAGTCCGCAGAGCATGACGCCGTGCGCGGGGCGTGGGACACTGTGAAGGTAAAGCTCTAACCGACGCCGGGACTGTGACCTTCCGCTTCCCGGCGGCCGCGGAAACCCGGGAACCTCGCCATGAAAATCACAGTCGAGCGCAGCGGCGGGATAGCCGCACTCACCCGCGTCTGGACGGTCCAGGCTGTCACGTCCAGCGACAAGAGCCGCTGGCAGCCCATCGTCGAAGCCTGCCCGTGGGACGCCGTCGCCGACCCCCGGCAGGCCGCAGACGGCCAGCCGGACCGCTTCATGTACTCAATCCGCGCCGGCCAGCGCCGCGCCACGCTGCCGGAGACCGCTGTCACCGGCCCCTGGCGGGTACTCGTGGACTCGACCCGGGCCGCCGCTGAAGAGTCAGGCCCGTCCTGACAGCGCCGGCAGTTATTAGCCCACCGGCGCCATCTGGCCGCGGAAGGCACGGCGGTAGGATTGCGGGCTGGTATCCAGCACCTTGGCGAAGTGGTGCCGCAACAGCACGGGGTGGCCGAACCCCGACTGCCGCGCCACCTCGTCAATGTTCAGCTCCGTGGACTCCAAAAGCTCCTGCGCCCGCAGGACCCGCTGGGAATTGAGCCACGCGGCCGGAGTCGCCCCCGTTTCGGCGCGGAACCTCCGGGCAAAGGTGCGCGGCGACATGTGCACCCGCGCGGCCAGTTCCTGGACCGGATGTTCCTCGTCGAGGTTCGCCACCATCCAGCGGAGGAGTTCCTCCATGGGCTGGGAGCCGCATTCGGGCATGGGACGGTCGATGAACTGGGCCTGGCCGCCGTCGCGGTGCGGCGGGACCACCATGTCCCTGGCAATGGCGGCTGCCACTGCAGCCCCGAACTCTATCCTCACCAGATGCAGGCAGGCGTCGATACCCGCGGCCGTTCCCGCACTCGAGATGATGCGGCCATCCTGGACGTAAAGGACGTTCTCGTCCACCAGGACCTTGGGGTACTGCGCAGCGAGCTCCTCCGAGTAATGCCAGTGTGTGGTGCAGCGCCGGCCGTCAAGGAGACCCGCCCGCGCCAGCGCAAAGGCGCCGGAACAAATGGACATCACCCACGCGCCGCGGCTGTGCGCCGCCCGAAGGGCATCGAGGACGGGTTCCGGAACATCTTCATCCCGGCCGTAGGGGGCCATGATCACCAGGTCCGCATCGGCCGCGGCCTCCAGGCCGAGGCCCACGTTCATGGTCAGGCCGGACTTCAGCGGAACTTCGCCGGGCACCGGAGTGCACACGCGGAAGTCGAACCGCGGCACGCCTGTTCCCCGGTCCGAACGGTCAATGCCAAACACCTCAAAAGCGGTACCAAACTCAAAGATCGAGAAGTTGGGGACCACGATAACTGCCACCGATTTGAGCATGTTTCCAGTATGGCAGAAATTTGTACTTTTTAGGCATTTCTGCCACTTCTTTCTTTCTGCGGCCGGGAGAACCATGGAGGCATGGAAATCTTCGGAATCGCCCTTCTTGTCCTGGTCCTCATTGCAGCAGCCGCCACGGTTGGCGCCATTCTCCGGGATGGCCGGGGCCACACCCCTCCCGAGCACTCCGTCCGGGACTGGTCCGCACTGGACCTGCCCAGCAGCAACTACACGATGCGCATCTTCTAGCGGGAATGGCCTGCCAAGCCAGTTCCCACCTCCACAACAACATCCCCATCCGCCACGGACCCGGCTCATTCGAGCCGGGTCCTTTTACGCGGCAGTAGACTTGGAGGAGCCATGACTTTTCACATCTCCTACCCCGCCGAGCTGCCGGTTTCCGAGCGCCGCGAGGACCTGATGGCCGCTATCGCCGCCAACCAGGTGACGATCATCGCCGGCGAGACCGGCTCCGGAAAGACCACCCAGATTCCCAAGATGTGCCTCGAGCTGGGCCTGGGCGAGAACGGCCTGATCGGCCACACCCAGCCGCGCCGGCTCGCGGCGCGCACGGTGGCCGAACGCATAGCCTCCGAACTCGGCGTCGACATCGGGCAGGAAGTGGGCTTCCAGGTCCGCTTCACCGGCGAAGTGGGCAAGTCCACCAAGGTCAAGCTGATGACCGACGGCATCCTGCTGGCCGAGATCCAGCGCGACAAGCTGCTCCGCAAATACAACGCGATCATCATCGATGAGGCCCACGAACGCAGCCTGAACATCGACTTCATCCTCGGCTACCTCAAGCGGATCCTGCCGCAGCGGCCGGACCTGAAGGTGATCATCACCTCCGCCACGATCGATCCGGAGCGGTTCGCACGGCACTTTGGCTCGGACGAGGAACCGGCACCCATCGTTGAGGTGTCAGGACGCACGTTCCCGGTGGAGATCCGGTACCGGCCGCTTTCCCAGCCTGCCGGCGGCCCGTCCGGCGATGACGAGGACAACTCCTCCGACGACGAACTCGAGGAAGACCGCGATCCCCTGGACGCGGTGTGCGACGCTGTCGACGAGCTTGCCCTTGAAGCGCCGGGCGACATCCTTATCTTCTTCTCGGGCGAACGCGAGATCCGGGACGCCGCAGACGCGCTGCAGGCCAGGATCCAGTCCAACCGGCGGCTCGCCGGCACCGAAGTCCTCCCCCTGTTCGCGCGGCTGAGCCTGCAGGAGCAGCACCGCGTGTTTAATCCGGGCGGCAAGCGCAGGATCGTGCTGGCCACCAACGTGGCCGAGACCTCCCTGACCGTGCCGGGCATCAAGTACGTCATCGACACCGGCACGGCCCGCATCTCACGCTACTCGCACCGGACCAAGGTGCAGCGGCTGCCGATCGAGCGGGTGTCCCAGGCGTCCGCCAACCAGCGTTCGGGGCGCTGCGGCCGCGTCTCGGACGGCATAGCCATCCGGCTGTACTCCGAGGAGGACTTCGAGTCCAGGCCGCTCTACACGGATCCGGAAATCCTGCGCACCAACCTGGCCGCCGTCATCCTGCAGATGACGGCGATGGGGGTGGCCCGCGGACCCAAGGACATTGAAAACTTCCCGTTCGTGGAGCCGCCGGATTCACGGGCCATCAACGACGGCGTGACGCTCCTCCGTGAGCTCGGTGCCCTAGGCTCTCCGCAGGCAGGTGCCGGCTCGCCGCAGCCAGCTGCCGGGGCGGGCAGGGGCAACGGTCGCAACGGCGGCAGTGAACTGACCGCCGTCGGACAGAAACTTGCCCAGCTGCCGGTGGACCCGCGGCTCGGCCGCATGATTGTGGAAGCGGGCAAACGCAACTGCGTGCGCGAAGTCATGATCCTGGCCGCGGCCCTGACAATCCAGGACCCCCGGGAGCGCCCGACGGACAAGCAGCAGCTGGCGGCAGAGAAGCACGCCCGGTTCCGCGACGAGAACTCGGACTTCACCGGCTACCTGAACCTCTGGAACTACATCCACGAGAAACAGCAGGAGCTGTCGTCCACGCAGTTCCGCCGCCTGTGCAGGAACGAATTCATCAACTATCTGCGCGTCCGCGAGTGGCAGGACCTGTTCACACAGCTGCGGCAGCTGGCCCGGCCCCTCGGCATCAGCCTGGACAACAAGCGCCAGGCGGACCCGGTGGGCAACCACGAGGGCATCCACATCAGCCTGCTCTCCGGGCTGCTGAGCCACATTGGCATCCTCGACGAGCGCAAACGGGAGTACGCAGGCGCCCGCGGCAGCCGTTTTGCCATCTTCCCGGGCTCGGCACTGTTCAAGAAGTCGCCCACGTTTGTCATGGCCGCCGAGCTCGTGGAAACCAGCAGGCTGTGGGCGCGGGTCGCGTCCAAGTTCGAACCGGCCTGGGCTGAGCAGGTGGCACCGCACCTGATCAAGCGAAGCTACAGCGAACCCCACTGGTCCACCAAGATGGGCGCCGTGATGGCCTATGAAAAGGTCACCCTCTACGGCGTGCCCATCATCGCCCAGCGCCGGATCAACTTCGGGAGGGTCGATCCTGTCCTGGCCCGCGAGCTGTTCATCAGGCATGCGCTGGTGCAGGGCGAATGGAAGACGCACCACAAGTTCTTCCAACGGAACCGTGCGCTGCTGCAAGAGGTGGAGGAGCTCGAGGCCCGGATGCGCCGCCGGGACCTGCTGGTGGACGACGAGACGCTCTTCGAGTTCTACGACGCGCGCGTGGGGAAGGACGTCGTCTCCGAACGGCACTTCGACAAGTGGTGGAAGGACGCCCGGCAGCAGGATCCCGGACTCCTGGACTTCGATGAAGCCCTGCTGCTCAGCGAAGACGCTGAGGCACTGGACGAGTCCGCCTACCCGAAGACATGGCTGCACAAGGGCTTCGAACTGCCCCTGAGCTACGAATTCCATCCCGTAGCACCCGGTTCGACGCCCAACCCGTCAGACGGCGTTACGGCGGAAGTTCCGGTCCTCTTCCTGAACCAGCTCGACGACGCGCCGTTCCGCTGGCTGATCCCCGGCCAGCGCGTGGAGCTCGTTACTGCGCTGATCAAGTCGCTGCCGAAGCAGGTCCGCAAGAGCTTCGTTCCGGCGCCCGACGTCGCACGGCAGGCCGTGGCGGCGCTGGAAGCCGATTTCAATCCGGCCGAGGACGAACTGGAACCGGCACTCGAACTGGTCCTGCGCCGGCTGAAGGGCCAGATTATCCCGCCCGGGTCGTGGAACTGGGACGCGGTCCCGCCGCACCTGCGGGTGAGCTTCAAGGTGGTGGACAGCCGGGGCAAGGTCCTGGACGAGGGCAAGGACCTGGAAGCGCTGCAGGAGAGGCTGGCGCCGGCCACCCGCAGGGCCATCGCGGAGTCACTGGGGGCCACGCCCGCCACTGCCGGTCCGCGTTCCGCCAATTCGCGGGCGCCGAAGAAATCCCAGCAGCAGAAGTCGGCACCGGGCGGTGCCCTGCCGGATACCCGTCCCCAGGCGCACGCCGGATTCAAGGAACAGTCAGGGCTGACCCAATGGCAGTTCGGTACCCTCCAGCGCGAAGTCAGCGTCACGGTCAAGGGCCACACAGTGACTGGTTTTCCCGCACTTGTGGATGAAGGCAAGTCCGTGGGCCTGCGCGTCTTCCAGACGTCGTCCGAGCAGCTCGAGGCCATGCGGGGCGGAGTCATCCGCCTCCTGGCGCTGCGGGTGCCGTCGCCGGACCGCTACGTCCTTGAGCACCTGAACAACACCGAGAAGCTGACGTTCAGCCAGAATCCGCACGGGTCCGTCTCGGCCCTGATCGCCGACTGCGTCCTGGCGGCGGTGGACAAGCTCACGCCAGCAGAGCTCCCGTGGGACCAGGCAGCCTTCGACGCCCTCTACGAACATGTCCGGGCCGAGCTGATCGATACGGTCTTCAGCGTCACGGCCGTGGTGGAGCGCATCCTTGCCAGCACCCGCCGGATCCAGAAGCAGCTCAAGGGCAGCACGAGCCTGGCACTCATCAGCGCGCTCAACGACATCCGCAGCCAGCTGGAGCAGCTGGTGTTCCCCGGCTTTGTGGCCAAGACGGGCTATGCGCAGCTGAGCCAGCTGCCCCGCTACCTCGCCGCGATTGAGAAGCGCCTGGAAAAGCTGCCCGGCAACGTGCAGCGCGATGCACTCCATATGGCTGCTGTCCAGCAGCTGGAGGACGACTACGACGACGCCGTGTCGGCCCTGCTGCCCGGCCGCCGCGCCGGCGCCGAGCTGACGCAGGTCAGGTGGATGATCGAGGAGCTAAGGGTGAGCCTGTTCGCCGTCGAGCTCGGCACGGCCTACTCCGTCTCCGAGAAGCGGATCCGGACGGCGCTGAACAAGGTGCTGGCGGCTTAGCCGCGTCCGCAAAGCTCCCCGTTTTAAAGGCCCGACGGCGGCCGCCTCCTGCCGGAAGCAGCCGCCGTCGCATGCCCCATTACTCCGGGCACCTGAGTCTGTCTTAGCGGGCGCCAGTGCCCACAGCCTGTGCCGGTTCGGGCGAGAGCAGCATGGTCCTCGTGTCGAGGCGCTCATTAGTGTCCTGCCCTTCGACCAGCACGGCAGCTTCGTCGTGGCTAGACACCACCGGAACGGAACCGAGCAGCGGCCGCGCGGCAGATTCGCGCATCTTCAGGAGTGCCACTAGCGCGACGGCAGAGAAAAACATGACGTAGAAGGCCGGTGCGTAGGAGTTGCCCGTGACCTGGACGAGGATCTGACTAACCAGCGGCGTGGTGCCGCCAAAGATTGAGATGGACAGATTGTGGGTGACGCCCACGCATCCATAGCGCGAGGCCGTCGGGAACAGTTCGGACATCACGGCGCCAGTCAGCGACAGGAAGAAGGCGCTCGGCAGCGACACCAGGAAGAGCGCGAGGTACAGCGACCACAGTGTCCCGACATGCATCAGCGCGAACGCCGGTACCAGCAGGACGAGGTTTCCAATGGTGGCCATTGCGTAGATGGGGCGACGGCCGATGCGGTCCGACCAGCGTGCGACAACCGGGATCAGGAGAGCCTGCAGGACAAGCACGATGACCGCGGCCACGGCGGTGTGCACGGCATTCGAACCGATCTGTGTTTCCAGGAAGGTGGGCATGTAGCTCGTGAGCATGTAGCCTGCGGTTCCATCAGCGGCGACGATCGCGCAACCGACAAGGATCTGGGGCCAGTAGTGCTTCACGATGTTCGGCAGGTTGTGCCGGACGAAAATGGGGTCGACGTCCTCAGTTGCGGTCTTTACATGCGCGGCCTCGAAGCTGGGCGACTCCGGGATGCGGCGCCGAAGCGCGATGGCCACGATTCCCAGCGGCAGGGCAATCAGGAACGGAATGCGCCAGCCGCCGTCGAGCATGGCCGACTCACCCCACAGCGACGTCGTGATCATGGTGGTAACCGCCACAACGCTGGCTCCGGCGGCGAAGCCGAGCATCGATCCGGAATTCAGCAGCGAAGTCATGAAGCAGCGGCTGCGGTCAGGCGAGAACTCGGCGATGTACGTTGCCGCGCCGGAGTACTCGCCGCCGGTGGAGAACCCCTGCAGCATCTTCAGCAGGTAGAGGGGAATGATGACCCACAGGCCCACCTGGCCGGCGGTAGGCAACAGGCCAATGATGGTGGTTGCTGCTGCCATGATGGCCATCGTGAAGAAGAGCACCCGGCGGCGTCCGATCTTGTCACCCAGCGGGCCGAGGATCATTCCGCCGAGGGGGCGTACGACGAAGGAAACGGCGAACCCGAGCAACGTGACCAGCAGGCCCATGCGCTCGTCCATACCTTCAGTGAAAACAGACGTCATGGTGACGGCGAGGTAGCCGTAAATGCCGATGTCGTACCACTCGATGAAGTTGCCGACGCCCGCACCGATCTGCGCCTTCCGCAGTTCCTGCTTGTCGACGACGATGCAGTCTTCCATGCGCAGTCGACGCGTGGCCTTGGGCGACACCGGTCGTTGTGATCTGGACTGATCGAACATCCTTGTCCTTCTTTCCTTGAATGGGAGCGCACTTTGCCGCCGCCCTGGCCAGACCGCCAGGGGTGCCGCACGGAAACTGCAGCGAGGCCGCAGTCCCATGGGGCGCAGATTCAACGCCGCCAAACTTGCCGGCAATATCAGCGAGACTGATGTCCACAGCCGGCGCGCCAGGTTCGCTGGTCGTTCAATTTACGAACGTTGCGTTCAAAACTATGGCATGCGACACAGGTGTGTCAAACAGCACAGATGGCGGACGCCGCTCGTTGAGCCTGCCGAAAACCTGTAGGACGGCGGTGCTGCCGCAGCTTGAGCCTGCTGCTTGGTTTGGTTCCAGAACTCATCCGAAAAACTTTCTAAATTCCGCCCCGCAGATGCTCGATCAGCCCTTTATTGTCAGTCCCTCTTGGCAGACTGTGGTCATGGAGGTTCTCGGGAATCCAGCAGCGGAGGCGGGGGCGCCGCACGGCGTCACTGCGCTTGCTGCCGCGGGTTCGGAGGCCGATGTTCCGGACGCCCTTTTCCCGGACGCAGTCTTCCGTTGGGAGGCGGTTCCCGGCGGGTGGTCCACAGGCGAAGTCTTTCCGTTCGATGATGAATCCGCGGCTGGCGGGTTTGTGTATGACGATTACCTCGACGCAGTGGTTCCGGAAGACCCCTTCCCCGGCGGGGAGTATGACGACTGCGACCTCCCGGAGGATCCGTTTCCCGAAGCGCTGTTTTACGGGACCTCCTTCACCGGTGGCGAGCCCACGGGCGCCGATGTACCCCGGCTGGGTCTCGGCAACCGGGTCGGGGCCGTGAAGACGCTTTTGCGGGCCGATCTCACTGCCGACGGTCCCGGGCTGATCGACCAGACCGCGCTGCTGGAGAAATTCAAACACTGGGCAACCGGCCAGCAGGCCCGGCTCGCCGTGGAGTTTGAGGCCAGGCAGCGGCAGGAACAAGCCGAACCCGAAGCAGCCTGCAGCACGGCCCAGACCGGTCACGCTACCCTGTCGGCTGAGGAGCTGGGCCGGAAGCGGCCCAAGGAACCGTGCTGGGTGTGGCTGAGCAGATCGCCCTGGCCCGGGGTGAGTCACCGCACCGCGGCGGCCGGCTGCTGGGCATGGCCAAAGCCCTCGTCATCGAAATGCCCCACACCCTCACCGCCCTGGATACCGGCCGGCTCAGCGAAGAAAAGGCCATGCACGTGGTGAAGGAAACAGGGAGGTGTCAGATTGATTGTGTGGAAGCCTTTGATCGTGGATTGATCGGAGAATCATTGTGACCATGACAGAATCTGGTGAGTCCCTGGCCGGTGAGCTTGCCCGGAAGGCAGCGGCGGCCGGCAGCATGGATGCGCTGAAAGCGTCTGGTGCCTTTGATGAACTGATGGCCCAGATTGATTCGGGCGAGCTTGAACTCGACGGCAAAGAGGGGTTCATTCAGCAACTGGTCAAGGCCTCGCTCGAACGCGGTCTGCAGGCCGAGCTGACCGGGCATCTGGGCTATGAGAAGGGCGATCCTATCGGCCGGTTTCTTCCGAATTCCCGCAACGGGTCCTATCCCAAAACGCTGGGCACGAGCGCCGGCGACGTTGATCTGGCCGTCCCGCGCGACCGCGAGGGGTCCTTCAGCCCCCGCCTCGTGCCCAAAGGGGCCCGGCGGACCAACGGCCTGGATGACATGATCATCAGCCTGTACGCCGGCGGGATGACGGTCCGCGATATCGCCCATCATCTCGAGTCCACCCTGGGCACCGAACTGTCCCATGAGACGATCTCGAAAATCACGGACGAGGTCCTGGACGAGGTCATGGAATGGCAAAAACGCCCTCTGGATCCGCTGTATCCGATCCTGTACCTGGACGCCATCATCATCAAGGTCCGGGACGGGCACCAGGTCCAAAACAGGGCGGCCCACATCGCCGTGGGCGTGGACATGGCAGGCATCAAGCATGTCCTGGGTATCTGGGTCGAAGCCAGCGAAGGCGCAAAATTCTGGGCCGGAGTCTGCGCGGAACTGGCCAACCGCGGCGTCAAGGACGTGCTCATTGTCTGCTGTGACGGCCTGACCGGGTTCCCGGAGGCAGTCGCCGCGACCTGGCCGGCCGCGACTATCCAGACCTGCGTGGTCCACCTGATCCGCGCCTCAATGCGGTTCATCGCCTACGGCGACCGCAAGAAGGTCGCCGCGGCTCTCCGCCCGATCTACACCGCCCCGACAGCCGACGCGGCGCAGGACGCACTCGACGGCTTCGAAGCCTCCGAACTGGGCCATAAATACCCGGCAACCGTGCGGACCTGGCGCAACAGCTGGGAAAAATTCATCCCGTTCCTCGCCTTCCCACCCCCGGTCCGGCGCGTCATTTACACCACCAACGCCATCGAGTCACTCAACTACCAGCTGCGCAAAATCATCAAGAACCGCGGACACTTCCCCAATGACCAGGCCGCGGTGAAACTCCTCTGGCTGGCCATCTGCAACATCGAAGACAAACGCAGCCGGGAACGGGCCAAACTGACAGGCCGCGCCCGCGAATCCCGCCACAAATCCGTCTACAAACTCATCGAGGGCACCACCACACAAGGCTGGAGCGAAGCCCTCGGCATCCTCGTCCTGAACTACCCTGACCGCGTCGAACCCTACCTAAACCAATAAAAAGACTTCCCCACTTACACAAACAACTTGACAGGCTCGGAAACAGCCTGCCTGACCGTCCAAGACCGCGCCGCCGTCGACGAAGAACTCGCCGCCGACACCGGGACCTTCGACGGGGTCGGGACCCGCGGCGTCATCGCCGCGGTCAAAGCCGCCGCGACCCGGCGGGACCCGCGCTCGGTCACCCAGCGCGCCAGCCACGCCGCCACCGAACGCGGCGTGAGCCTGCGCCCGGCACCCGACTGCATGACCTACCTCACCGTACTGCTGCCCGCCCACGAAGGCGTCGCCGTCTACACGGCACTGACCCGGCAGGCCGACACCCTCCGCTCCGCCGGAGACCCCCGCTCCAAAAACCAGGCCATGGCCGACACCCTCGTCGAATCCATCACCGGCACCCCCGGCGGGATCAGCGGCATCGACATCAACCTCGTCATGACCGACCGCACCCTCCTCCAAGCCGACTCCGAACCAGCCCGCCTCACCGGCTACGGCACCGTCCCCGCCGCCTGGGCCCGCGACCTCCTCAATCAGGATGAAGGAGAGGAGAGGCCCGTTCCGCCTGCAAATGGCAGGGCAAACGCATCAGAGTCACAATCAGGCCAGATGGGTGCGGTGACCGGACAGACAGAACTACGGCAGGAGCTGAAGATCTGGCTCCGCCGCCTCTACACCGCCCCGGACACCGGCGATCTCGTCGCGATGGACTCCAAGCGCCGGCTTTTCCCGCCACCGCTGCGCCGCTTCATCCAAGTCCGCGACGACACCTGCCGCACCCCCTACTGCGACGCACCCATCCGCCACCACGACCACATCATCCCCTGGCACAACAACGGCCCAACAACCCTCGACAACGGCGCCGGACTCTGCGAAGCCTGCAACCACACCAAAGAACTCCCCGGCTGGAAAACCCAACCCAAACCAGGACCGCGGCACACCATCGAAATCACCACCCCCACCGGCCACACCTACCAATCCACCGCACCCCCGCTACCCGGAACAAGGCTGACCGGAAGCAGATCGCAGGGGTCGGACCAGAGCGACGATGGGTTGCCGGGAATCGAGCAGGCCGGCCCCGCGAACGGTTAGCCAACCCGGGACCGGAATTAACCCTCCGGCACGAACTCCCCGTAGCCGGCGTCGCGCAGGCCTGCGCGCAGCTTTTCCGCATTGGCGTCCAGCCTGGCGGGATCCGGGTTGTGCTCGGCCGTGGCGAAGTTGTATTCCGCCATGCTGTTGGACGGCCATACGTGCACGTGCATGTGGTTGATCTCGTAGCCGGCCACAATCAGTCCTGCCCGGGCTGCGCCGAATGTGTCCACCTGCACGGCACCGATGCGCCGGGCCACTTCCATGACCTTGGCGAGGGTTTCGGGTGAGGCATCCGTCCAGCGGTCAACTTCCTCGGTCGGGACTACCAGCGTGTGCCCGTCTGCAAGCGGACCCGTGGTCAGGAACGCCGAGACGTCCGGCTCGCGCCAGACAAAGCGGCCAGGGATCTCCCCGTTGAGAATCTTGGTGAACAGCGTGCTCATGCGTCAGCCCTTTCCGACGGTTCCTGCAGGGTGGATGTATCCAGGACAAAACGGTACTTCACATCACCGGCGACCATCCGGTCATAGGCACCGTTGAGTTGCTCGGCACCAACCAGCTCGATGTCAGAAACAACCCCGTGCTCGGCACAAAAATCGAGCATCTCCTGCGTCTCAGCGATGCCTCCAATCAACGAACCGGAATAGGAAATCCGCCGTCTGATCAGTGCCCCGGGGCTGACGGGCGGCATCGCGTCGGAGGGCAGCCCCAGCTGGAACAGGGCGCCGTCACGGCGCAGGGTACGGAACAGCGGATTGAGGTCGTGGGGGGCGGCTACGGTATCGATAATGACGTCGATGCTCCGGTTCTCAGCGGCCATCGCCTCCTCATCGCGGGACAGCACTACTGCATCAGCACCCAGTTCCAGTGCCGCGGACACCTTCGATTCAGAAGTAGTGAAGACCTTGACTTCGGCCCCCATCGCTTTGGCCAGCTTGACGGCCATATGTCCCAGGCCCCCAAGGCCCACGACGCCGACCACGTGCCCTTCCCGGACACCGAAATGACGCAGCGGCGAGAACGTGGTGATGCCGGCACAAAGCAGCGGGGCAGCCGCCGCGGGGTCCAGGCTTTCCGGAACCCGCAGGACGTACCGGTGGTCCACCACCACCGACGAGGCGTAACCGCCCTGCGTGACGGCGTCGCCGTTCCTGGCATCCCGGGCACCGTACGTTCCGGTCATGCCGCGTTCACAGTACTGCTCAAGCCCATCGCGGCAACTCTGGCATTCGCGGCACGAGTCCACCATGCAGCCGACGCCCACCCGGTCACCGGGCTGAAAGTCCCGCACACCAGAACCGACGCTGCTGACCCGTCCCACGATCTCGTGGCCCGGCACCAGCGGGTAATTCTGGGAACCCCACTCCCCCCGGGTGGCGTGAACGTCCGAATGGCAGAGCCCGCAGAATTCGATCGCAATCTCGACGTCATCCGCACCAAGCACCCGGCGGGCAATCGTCAGTGCAACCAGGCCGCTCGTGGCGGACGTTGCGCCGCGGGCTGCGGCAAGGCGTCCCTCAAGGCGCCCGACGGCGGTCTCCTCCGGCGGGATTCGCAGGTTCAGCGGCGGGGGCACGGGGCGTCCAGGAGTCATATGGCGACGCTACCGCGGCTCCCCGACGAGTTCCAATCGCCAGCCGATGCAGCTACTGTGCAGGCTCGGCGCCCGTGGCCACCGGACGGGACGTGTCATTGGACCACTGCGAGAAGGAACCGGGAAACAGCGTGGCGCTGAACCCCGCGATCTCCAGGGCCGCAATCTCATGGGAGGCGGTCACGCCGCTGCCGCAGTAGACGGCGGTCGGCGTTGCCGCATCTACCCCCAGGTTGGCGAAGCGCTTCCGCAGCTCCTCTGCCGGGAGGAACCGTCCGTCGTCGTCAAGATTCGCCGTGGTGGGAGCACTGACGGCGCCGGGTATATGGCCTGCCCGGGGATCGACCGGCTCAACGTCCCCGCGGTAGCGTTCTGCGGCCCGCGCATCCAGCAGCACGCCTTCGGCCGGCCAGCCGGCGGCGCCGTCTGCATCGGTCACGGGCATGCCGCCGTCAGCGAGCGTTACGTCACCGGCAACCGGTTCTACTGCCCCACCCTCCACGGGCAATCCTGCTGTACGCCAGGCGGCCAGACCGCCGTCGAGCAGGTAAACGGTGCGGACGCCGGCATTCCGAAGCATCCACCAAAGACGGGCAGCGGAGGTGTTCCCCGCGTCGTCATAGGCCACGACGACGTCACCGTCGCAAATGCCCCAGGACCGGGCCGCTTCCTGGAAGCGGGACAGGGAAGGCAGCGGGTGGCGGCCGCGGCCGGGATCCGCCGCGTCTGCCAGCTGGGTGGGGAGATCCACGTACGCAGCCCCCGGAATGTGCTCCTTCAGGTAGTGGCTGCGGCCTTCCGGATCCCCGAGCGCCCAGCGGACATCCAGCACTACGGTGCGCTGACCGGAGGCCAGCCTGGCATTCAGCCCGGCCACGTCAATGAGGGTGTCCATTTGTCTCCTTGGGATCGTCTGAAGGAATCGCCTCGCCACCGGGGCGCAACAGCACCAACTCTAGCCGCGCGGCCCGCGCCGGTAGGCTGATGCGGTGAACAGGCGATTCAGCGAACGGGCATGGGCGGATGAGGCAGTCCGCAAGATCAACGCGGAAAACAACCGCTCGGCGGACACCCACCTGTATTCAGTGCCGCTCCCTGAACACTGGGGCGTTCAGCTGTACCTCAAGGACGAATCCACGCACCGCTCGGGAAGCCTCAAGCACCGGCTGGCCCGTTCCCTGTTCCTGTTCGGGCTGGTGAACGGCTGGATCCGGGAAGACACCACCATCGTGGAAGCGTCAAGCGGCAGCACCGCCGTTTCCGAGGCGTACTTCGCCCAGCTCCTCGGACTGCCTTTCATCGCCGTCATGACCCGCACGACCAGCCCCGAAAAGATCGCCCTGATCGAACAGTTCGGGGGCGCCTGCCTGCTGGTGGACCATGCCTCAGAGGTGTACGCAGCAGCCGCGGAGGTGGCCGCCACGAGCGGCGGCCACTACATGGACCAGTTCACGTACGCCGAGCGCGCTACAGACTGGAGGGGCAACAACAATATTGCCGAGTCGATCTTTGAACAGCTGGCTTTGGAGGAGCACCCGGTTCCGCGCTGGATTGTGGTGGGTGCCGGCACCGGCGGAACCAGCGCCACGATCGGCCGCTACCTCCGCTACCACCGCCACGCCACCTCGCTGGCGGTGGTCGACCCGGAAAACTCCGCTTTCTACCCCGGCTGGCGGAACGGGGCCCCGGACTTCAGCACGGGCATGCCTTCCCGGATCGAGGGGATCGGCCGGCCGCGGATGGAGCCCAGCTTCGTGCCCTCGGTCATCGACCATATGATCCAGGTTCCCGATGCCGCTTCTGTCGCAGCCATGCGGCACCTGCATTCGCTGGCGGGCCTGCACGCCGGTCCGTCGACGGGCACCAGCCTCTGGGGTGTGTGGCAGCTCGTGGCGCAGATGATCGCCGACGGCGAGCGGGGCAGCATAGTGTCCCTGATGTGCGACGGCGGAGACCGGTACGCCGGCAGCCATTACAGTCCTTCGTGGCTGGCGGCCCAGGGACTGGACCCGCAGCCGTACGAGGACACGCTGAAGTCGTTTTTCGAGACGGGTAGCTGGCAGCCCTAGAGGTCTACCGATTCCTTGCTGGAGAGGTGCGTGTACTCCGTTCCGTACTTCGCGCCGATCCGCTTGACGTGGCCTTCGATGAGCCCGATGCCGGTCTCGTTCAGCAGCCCGTCGTGAATGGGAAAAGCCCGCCCGGCGCGGACGCCGATGACGAAATCCACGACCTCGCTGATCTTGTTCCATGGGGCATGGACGGGGACCAGGAGCGTTCGCACGCTGATGCCGTCCGGGATGATGAACGAGTCCCCCGGGTGGTAGACGTCCTCGTCCACGAGGTAGCCGATGTTGGCGACCACCGGGATCTGGGGGTGAATCAGCGCGTGCTGGCCGCCGAAGCTGCGGATCGCGAACCCGGCTGTGTCGAAGGCCGTCCCCGGCTCCACGGCGTGCACCCGCTCCGCGGCGTCCGGCGCTTCCTTGCGCACATTCTCTGCCACACCTGCCGGGGCGAAGAGCTCCAGCGCTGCCTTCTCCTTGAGTGCGGCCGCCACGGCGGGAACATCGATGTGGTCCGCGTGCTCGTGCGTGATGAGGACAGCGTGTGCGCCGTCCAGCGCTTCAGTGGTTTCGGAGAAGGTTCCCGGATCAAGGACCAGCACCTGGCCGTCCTTTTCGAGCCGGACACAGGCGTGCGTGAATTTAGTCAGCTTCATGGAGCCAGCCTAGGGACCGGCCCGATCAGTGTCCACGGGGCTCCGGCTGGTAACGTTAAAGCTTGCCGTTACCCCAAAGAAAAGCGAGTTTATCCCATGCCACAACGCGCCAGCGCTGACGGCAGGCCACAGGCATCTTCGACCCCCGCCGGCGGGAAAGAACAGCGCGTCACCAAGCAGCGGATCGCTGTCAGCGCCGCCTTGGACGAGCTCAATGACTTCGTTAGCACCCAGGAGCTGTACCGGATCCTCCAGAACAAGGGTGTTTCGGTTTCCCTTGCCACCGCCTACCGGATCCTGCAGTCCCTGGCGGATGAGGAACTTGTGGATGTGCTGCGCAACGGTGACGGCGAGGCGGTCTACCGCCGCTGCGCGGTGACGGTGCACCACCACCACCTGCTGTGCCGCAGCTGTGGCAAGGCGGTTGAGGTGGAGGCGCCCGCCGTCGAAACCTGGGCCGCACGGACCGCCCAGGAGCACGGTTTCACCGAAGTGGCCCACACAGTGGAGATTTACGGCCTGTGCCCCGACTGCACCGCGCGCAAGGCCGCCTCGCAGTAGGGACTATGCGGCCCGCATGACCCGGCCGTTGAGGCCGCGCTTGGCGCGGACAGTGCCGATGACGCGGCACACCACGTAGATCAGGAATGACAGCGTGGTCACATAGGGGCTGATGGGAATGCGGCCGCCGAGGGCAAGCAGTATTCCCCCCACCGTCGCCGAAACGGCGAACACCACGCTGAGCAGCACCACGAGGCGCGGCGAGGACGTCACGCGCAGCGCGGCGGCCGCGGGCGTAATCAGCAGGGCAAGAACCAGCAGGGCGCCGACAATCTGGATGGACAGCGCCACGCTGACGCCCAGGAGCACCATGAATACGAGGGCCAGCGACCGCACAGGAACGCCCCGGGCCTCGGCCAGCTCCGGGTCGACACTGGCAAAGCTCAGCGGCCGCCAGATGACGCACAGCGCCACCATCACCGCCACCGCAGTTCCGGCCAGGACCTGAAGCTGGACGGTATCCACGGACACGATCTGCCCGGTGAGCAGGCCGAACTTGTTGGCCGCCCTGCCTTCGTAAAGGGACAGGAACAGAATCCCGAGACCCAGGCCGAAGGGCATGATCACGCCGATGATGGAGTTCTTGTCCCGGGCCCGGACACCCATGAGTCCGAGCAGCAATGCTGCCGCCACGGAGCCCACCAGGGAGCCGAACACCACGTCGGTGCCAATGAGGAGCGCAAAGGCAGCGCCGGCGAACGAGAGCTCGGAAATTCCGTGGACGGCAAACGCCAGGTCGCGCTTCATCACGAAGGTCCCCACGAGGCCGCCGAGGAGGCCAAGCACAGCACCGGCCCACAGCGAGTTCTGCACCAGCACCAGCAGCTCGCCATAGTTTTCGAAGTTGAACACGGTCTGGAGGAAAGATGCCAGATCCATCAGGACCCCTCCCCGGCACCGGCGTGCGCCTCGTCATGGTGGTGGGTGGTGGCGTCGGGCAAACCGACGACGACGATCCGCCCGTTGGTATGGATCACTTCCACATTGCTGTCGTAAAGATCCGAAAGGACTTCGGTGGTCATCACCTCGTGCGGCGTCCCCACGCTGAACCGGCCGCCGGCGAGGTACAGAATCCTGTCGACGTAGTCGATGATCGGGTTGATCTCGTGGGTCACGAACACCACGGCGCTCTTCCGGTCATGGCACTGTTTGTTGATGAGCGCACTGACCGCCTGCTGGTGGTGCAGGTCCAGCGACAGGAGCGGCTCGTCGCACAGCAGCACCTTTGGATCGGTGGCCAGCGCCTGGGCCACGCGGAGGCGCTGCTGCTCGCCGCCGGACAGCTGCCCGACGGGAACCTTGGCATAGTCGCTGGCCCCGACGAGTTCCAGCAGCTCGTCAATCCTGCGGTTGGCCTTGGCAGTACCCAACCGGATTCCCCAGCGGTGCCCGTCGACACCGAGGCCCACCAGGTCGCGGGCCCGCATGGGAGTGTCGGGCAGGAAGGGCTTCTGCTGCGGAATGTAGCCAATCATCCGGCTGCCCCGCTCCACGGGGTGCCCGCCGAGGCTCGCGTGGCCGGAATGCAGCTCCTGCAGTCCCAGCAGCACCTTGAGGAAACTCGTTTTGCCGCTGCCATTGGGCCCCAGCACCGCGAAGAACTCCCCCGGATTGATGTCCAGGTTCAGATCCTCCCAAAGCGCGCGCCGGCCGAACTTCAGCGACGCCTGCTTCAGGCTGATGACTGGGTTCAACGCTGGCTCTTCAGTGCGCTGCCGATGTTGTTCACGTTGTCCGCCATCCATTGCAGGTAGGTCTTGCCGTCCGGAAGTGTCTCGGTGAAGTTCACCACCGGCGTCCCCGCGGCGCTGGCGGCGTTTTTGACGGTCTGGGTCTGCGGGCCTTCCGTCTGTTCGTTGTAGGCGAGGAAACTGGTTTCCTTCGAGGCGGCCGTCGCAGTGGCTGCCTTCAGGACTGCCGGCGGCACGTCGGCGCCTTCCTCAACCGCGGCGGTGTATTCGGCGGGAGTGCGGTTTTCCAGTCCGGCCGCTTCCAGCAGGTAGAGCGGAACCGGTTCGGTCACGGCAACGCCGGCACCGCCGTGCGAGGTCTTCATTGCGGAAATCTTACTCTCCAGCTTCGCCAGGCCGGACTTGAATTCAGCGGCATTGGCGGTGAACTGGGCGGCCGAGGCGGAGTCAAGTGCCCCGAGGCGGGCAGCGACGGCATCGGCGAGGTGCGTCATGGCGTCAAGGCTGTACCAGACGTGTTCGTTGAAATTGCCGTGGTCGTGGGAATGCCCGTCCTCCGCGTGGGCAGAGGCAGTCCCCGCTTCCTCGGGGGCAAGTCCGGAGACCTCGACGGCGCTGATGATGTTCTCGTGCGGGACGTTGCTGTCGTCCGCCAGGGTGTGGATGAAGTCGTCGTAGCCGCCGCCGTTTTCCACCACGAGCTTAGCCTTGGACACCGTCAGGCGGTCCTGGGCGTTGGCTTCGTAGGAGTGCGGGTCCTGGCTCGGACGGGAGATGATGGCCGAAACGTTGACCTTCTCCCGGCCTACGGCCTCAACGATGTCCCCGTACACGTTCGTGGACGTGACGACGGCGATGCGTCCGTTCCCGCCCGCGTCTTCAGTCTTTGCCGCCGGCGCACCGCAACCGGTGAGGAGCAGGCCGAATCCGGCCACTGCGGCGGTCAGGACAGTGCGGGCATTGCTGGGCACGGAAAATACCTCGGTTCTGGAGAAATTGGGCTGCGGGGAGGAGCAACCTCCAGTTGAGTGTATCGCTAAATAGGAATGATTCCTATTTAGCGTTTATTCGCCGTCGGATGTTCCGAGCCTCCGGATTCCCTTGGCTTGGGTGGCATCCCGGATTTCGCCCACGAGCTGTTCAATCACATCCTCAAGGAACAGCACGCCTTCGGTCTGCCCGCCCGGGCCGATGACGCGTGCCAGGTGCGAGCCGGAACGCTGCATCACGGACATGGCGTTCTCAATCTCATCGTCCCGTGAAAGGTTGGCCAGGGAGCGGATCCGGCTTTCCGCGATGGGCTGCCCGTAGCCGGATTCCGGAATGGCAAGCACGTCCTTGATGTGCAGGTATCCGGACAGCAGTCCGTCGTCGTCCAGCATGGGGAACCGGGAAAAGCCGGTGCGGCTGACGGCCTTCTCAAATTCCAGGGGGGACGTTGAGGACTTCAGCATCACCAGCCGCTCCAGCGGAACCATGACGCTGCCGGCGGTGTACTCCGAAAATTCGAGGGCGCCGGTGATGAGTCCCGCATCATCGTCCACCAGGCCATGGCGTGTGGACTCCTGCACGATGGACTGCACCTCTTCCAGCGTGAACGTGGAGCTGACCTCGTCCTTGGGCTCGATGCGCATCAGCTTCAGGATGTGGTTCGCGGACCAGTTCAGGGCGGTGATGACGGGGTTCACGATCCGTGCGATGAACATCAGCGGCGGAGCCAAAAGGAGCGCCGCTTTGTCGGCGACGGACACCGAAATGTTCTTGGGCACCATCTCGCCGAACGTCACGTGCAGGAACGTCACCAGCATCAGTGCCACTGCGAACGCTGAAACGTCGGCTACTTCCTCCGGCACCCCCAGCCCGGCCAGGGGCGCCGCCAGCAGATGGTGGATCGCCGGCTCCGCCACCAGCAGGATCAGCAGCGAGCACACAGTGATCCCAAGCTGGGCGCAGGCCAGCATCAGCGAGACGTTCTCCATGGCACGCAGGGTTGTCTGCGCACGCACAACGCCGTCGTCCGCCAGGGGCTCAATCTGGCTGCGGCGCGCCGACATGACGGCGAACTCCGCGGCGACGAAGAAGGCGTTGCCCAGGAGCAGCAGCACCAGCCAGAGCAGTCCGGCCCAGTCGCTCATGACCGGCCACCGTTCACGGTCTTGCCGTGGTTGGTCTTGCCGTCTGCGGGCTTGGCGTTTGCGGGCTTGGCGTTTGCGGGCTTGGCGTTTATTCCAGGACCGACGTCGGGTTCCCGGTGGGGCCGGAAGCAGATACGGTCAATGCGCCGGCCATCCATCCGGGTGACGCTGAGCGTCCCGCCGCCCGCTTCCACAGTGTCCCCAACCTCGGGTATCCGGCCCAGCTCGCTCATGACATAACCGCCCACCGTCTCGTAGGCAGCCTCGTCGGGCACGGTGAGGCCGGGGATCTGTTCCGAGAGCTCATCCGGCCGCATCAGCCCCGGGAAGTACCAGTCACCCGAAGCACTTTGCAGCAGCCCGGGCCTGACTTTGTCGTGCTCGTCCGCCACTTCACCCACGATCTCCTCAACCAGGTCCTCCAGCGTGGCGATTCCGGCAGTTCCGCCGTATTCGTCAAGCACCACGGCAAGCTGCAGGTTTCCCTCCCGCAGTTCGGCAAGCAGGGCGTCGAGGTGGATGGTTTCGGGCACGCGAAGGACGTCCGTCATGATGGCTCCCGCCTCGAGCTTTCGCCTGCGGTCAGGAGGAACCGCAATGGCTTTCTTGACGTGGACCAGCCCGCGGATGTCGTCGGCCGACTCACCGATGACGGGGAAGCGCGAGTATCCGCTGCGGCGGGCCGCGTCAATGATGTCCGAGACCGGCTGGTCGGCGTCGATGGTTTCGAGGCGGATGCGCGGGGTCATCACGTCCGCGGCGGTGCGGCCGGAGAAGTTCAGGGTGCGTGCGATGAAGTTCGCCGTCCCCGGGTCCAGCGTGCCCATGGCCGCGGACCTGCGCACCAGGGAGGCTAGCTCCGCCGGGGTCCGGGCGCCGGAAATCTCCTCCTTGGCCTCCAGTCCAAAGATATTCAGGACCTTATTGGAGAAGCCGTTCAGGACCAGGATGGCAGGCTTGAAAATGGTGGTGAAGACCAGCTGGGGCGGTGCCAGGGCCCGGCCAATACGGAACGCAAGGGCAATGGCCATGCTTTTGGGAACCAGCTCACCCAGAAGCATCGACAGTCCTGTCGCAATCACCATCGCCACCACCAGGGAGACGGAACCGGCCACCGGCTCCGGGACACCGAGTGCGGCGAGGGGCACCGCCAGCAGCGCCCCGACGGACGGCTCCATGACGTAGCCCGTCAGGAGCGTGGTCATGGTGATGCCAAGCTGGCAGCTGGACAGCTGCGTGGACAGGGACTTCAGGCACTTGAGCAGTGGCACAGCCGCAGTGTCGCCGTCGTCAACGGCACGCTGCACTGTGGGCTGGTCAAGAGCAATGAGGGAAAATTCGACGGCGACGAAGAAGCCGGTTCCGAGGATGAGCAGCAGGCCGGCGGCAACAAGGAGCCATTCCATCATGGGTGCAAGCCCCCGGGCCGGCACCCGGATTTACCGTCCATGGCACCTATATTCACTGTCCATAAGGATTGCAGTCTACAGGAGCAGCATTCCTCCACGGAGGGCCAAAACTGCTCATCCGGCCCGTGTCCGACCAGCCGCCACGGGTGGCGGAAAGGACCGCCTTCCGGGCCGGATTGAAGCGCCGTTTCGCCACAATCCGGAAGGCGCATGATTTGGGTCACGCTTATTGGCAGTTAAGCCGGAACGGTCACTAGACTGGCAAAGGTCTGGGTTCATAGGACACAGAAACTGGTTCGATAGTTGTGCCGTGGCACCTTAGGCGACCAGAGGGAAATCAAACTCATGGAAGAGGCGTATTTCAAGTGCCAGAGCAGCCTAGCCACCGTCTGCCAGAGGAATTTGGTGGGAACGAGTGGCTCGTTGACGAACTGTACGAGCGTTACCAGCAGGACAAGAATACGGTCGATGCCAAGTGGTGGCCCCTGTTCGAATCATTCGACAGCGGCGACGGTCCATCTTCCAACGGCACGCCGGCCGGAACGGCTCCGGCTGCCAACCCGGCTACCCGCGAACTGCCCGTAGTCACTCCCCCGGCGCCCGCGCAGGCACCGGCATCCGCTACCCCCGCGGCCCAGGCGCCTGCGGCAACTCCGGCACCGGCGCCGGCAGCAGCCCCCGCCCAGCCCGCTCCCGCCAAGAAGGCTCCGGCAACGGTGGCCCGCGACGGCGCAAGGAAGACCGAGGCGGGCACCGGCGCCCAGCCCATCCCGGCCCAGCTGCCGAAGAACGTCAAGGCCCCCACCGCGCCCGAGGAAGACGTCGTATCCGTCCTCCGCGGACCCGCCAAGGCCATTGCGTCGAACATGGTCACCAGCCTCGAGGTGCCCACGGCCACCAGCGTACGTGCGGTTCCGGCCAAGCTCCTGATTGACAACCGCGTTGTCATCAACTCCAACCTCGCCCGCGCCCGCGGCGGCAAGGTTTCCTTCACCCACCTCATCGGCTACGCCGTGGTCCGGGCACTGTCCCAGTTCCCGTCCATGAACGTGTACTACGACGAGGTCGACGGCAAGCCCGTGGCGGTCCAGCCGGCGCACGTGAACTTCGGCATCGCCATCGACATGCCCAAGCCCGACGGCACCCGCCTTCTGATGGTTCCCAACATCAAGAAGGCCGAAACCATGAACTTCGCGGAGTTCTGGCACACCTATGAAGACCTCATCAAGCGTGCCCGCAACGGCAAGCTGACGGCTGACGACCACGCCGGCACCACCGTGTCGCTGACCAACCCGGGCGGCATCGGCACCGTACACTCGGTGCCCCGCCTGTCGAAGGGCCAGGCCGCCATCATCGGCGTCGGCGCCCTTGACTACCCGGCCGAGTGGCAGGGCGCGAGCGAGAAGATCATCGCGCAGAACGCCATCAGCAAGATCCTCACCCTGACCTCCACCTACGACCACCGCGTCATCCAGGGTGCAGGCAGCGGCGAGTTCCTCAAGCTGGTCCACTCGCTGCTCCTCGGCGCGCAGAACTTCTACGACGAGATCTTCGAAGCCCTGCGCATCCCCTACGAGCCGGTCCGCTGGAGCCCCGACCTGCAGGTCGACCCCGCCGACGAGATCAACAAGGTTGCCCGGATCCAGCAGCTGATCCACTCCTACCGGGTCCGCGGCCACCTCATGGCAGACACCGACCCGCTCGAGTACGTCCAGCGCAAGCACCCCGACCTCGACGTCCTCACCTACGGCCTGACCCTGTGGGACCTTGACCGCGAGTGGCCCACCGGCGGCTTCGGCGGCAAGCCGATGCTCAAGTTCCGCGACATCCTGGGCGTGCTCCGCGACGCCTACTGCCGCACCACCGGCATCGAGTACATGCATATCCAGGAACCGGCCGAACGCAAGTGGTTCCAGGACCAGCTGGAGCACCCGTACTCCAAGCCGAGCCGCGACGAGCAGCTGCGCATCGTCTCCAAGCTGAACGCAGCAGAGGCCTTCGAGACCTTCCTGCAGACCAAGTTCGTTGGCCAGAAGCGGTTCTCGCTTGAAGGCGGCGAATCGCTGATCCCGCTGCTGGACGCGATCATCTCCGACGCCGCCGACGACGGACTGGACGAGGTTGCCATCGGCATGGCACACCGCGGCCGCCTGAACGTGCTGACCAACATTGCCGGCAAGACCTACGCCCAGGTGTTCCGCGAGTTCGAAGGTACCCAGGACCCGCGCTCCGTGCAGGGTTCCGGCGACGTCAAGTACCACCTCGGCACCGAAGGCACCTTCACGTCGGACAACGGCAAGGAGACCAAGGTCTACCTGGCCGCCAACCCCTCCCACCTCGAGGCCGTGGACCCTGTCCTGGAGGGCATCGTCCGCGCCAAGCAGGACCGCCTGGACCAGGGCTCGTCCTTCCCCGTGCTGCCCATCATGGTGCACGGCGACGCGGCCTTCGCCGGCCAGGGTGTTGTGGCCGAAACGCTCAACCTGTCCCAGCTGCGCGGCTACCGCACCGGCGGAACCATCCACATCGTGGTCAACAACCAGGTCGGCTTCACCACCGCGCCTTCCTCCTCGCGTTCGTCCACGTACTCCACGGACGTCGCCAAGATGATCCAGGCTCCGGTGTTCCACGTGAACGGCGACGACCCCGAGGCAGTTGTCCGCATCGGCCAGCTCGCCTACGAGTTCCGCCAGCGGTTCCACAAGGACGTTGTCATCGACATGGTCTGCTACCGCCGCCGCGGCCACAACGAGGGCGACGACCCCTCGATGACCCAGCCGCTGATGTACAACCTCATCGAGGCCAAGCGCTCCGTCCGCAAGCTCTACACGGAATCGCTGATCGGCCGCGGTGACATCACCGAGGAAGAAGCCGAGCAGCTGCTCCGCGACTACCAGGAACGCCTCGAGCGCGTCTTCGCCGAAACCCACGCGGCCCAGACCTCGCCCATTCCGATCATCACGGCCGATTCGGCAGCGGTATCGGACATCGAGCGTCCCCAGGCCCAGCAGTCGGACATGGGAACCAACGCCCCGGCCTCGACGGCTATTTCGGCCGACACCCTGGCCCGCATCGGCAAGGCACACGTCGAGATCCCCGAAGGCTTCACCGTCCACGCCAAGCTCAAGCAGCTGCTGGAGAAGCGCGAACAGATGTCCCGTGAAGGCGGCATCGACTGGGGCTTTGGCGAAATCGCTGCCTTCGGCTCGCTGATCATGGAAGGCGTCCCGGTCCGGCTCGCTGGCCAGGACTCGCGCCGCGGCACGTTCGTGCAGCGCCACGCCGTGTTCCACGACCGCGCCAACGGCAATGAATGGCTGCCGCTGGGCAACCTGTCGGACAACCAGGCCAAGCTGTGGATCTACGACTCCCTGCTGTCCGAGTACGCGGCCATGGGCTTCGAATACGGCTACTCGGTGGAGCGCCCCGACGCCCTGGTCCTGTGGGAGGCGCAGTTCGGTGACTTCGTCAACGGCGCGCAGACCATCATCGATGAATTCATCTCGTCCGCAGAGCAGAAGTGGGGCCAGCGCTCGTCGCTCGTGCTGATGCTGCCGCACGGCTACGAGGGACAGGGCCCGGACCACTCCTCAGCCCGCATCGAACGCTTCCTGCAGCTGTGTGCCGAGGAAAACATCATCGTCGCCAACCCGACGACGGCTGCCTCGCACTTCCACCTGCTGCGCCGCCAGGCCTACAGCCGGCCTCGCAAGCCGCTCATCATCTTCACGCCGAAGCAGCTGCTGCGCCTCAAGGCCGCTGCCTCGTCCGTCGAGGACTTCACCACCGGCGGTTTCCGCCCGGTGATCGGTGAACACGAGCAGCTGCAGGCCGACGCTGTCGACCGCGTGCTTCTGGTCTCCGGCCGCCTGTACTACGACCTGCTGTCAACGCGGCAGAAAACGGGCGACAAGTCGACGGCGATCGTCCGCGTCGAGCAGCTGTACCCGCTGCCGCAGGCGGAGATCGAAGCCGAGCTGGCCAAGTACCCGAACGCGGAAGTTGTGTGGGCGCAGGACGAGCCCGCCAACCAGGGACCGTGGCCCTTCATGGGGCTGCACCTGCCCACCGCCCTGGACCGGAAGGTGCGGCTGGTCTCACGCCCCGCTTCAGCTTCCACCGCGGCCGGCTCCATGAAGCGCCACGCTGTGGAGCAGGACGCGCTCCTGAAGCAGGCTTTCGCCCGTAAGTAGCAGAACAGCTGCCCGGCCGGACGGTGACATACCGTTCCAGCCGGGCAGTTCTGTTTAATCGGCGTGAGTTAATAGATCCTTAGCGTTGGCACGTAAACGGTCCGTGTCCGGGACACGCCCTCCCAACAAGTGAAGAGGTAGTAGTGGAAGACAGGAAGCTGCGGATTGCGGCTGTTGGAGATGAACTGCTCGCCGGGCTCGGCGATCCCCGCGCACTGGGGTGGCTGGGCCGGGTGCTTGCCCGCACTCCGCAGGACGGCATGACGGTGGAGAGCTTTTCCCTTCCGTGCCCGCAGGAAGGCACCGAAGGCCTGTCGGCCCGCTGGCTCGAGGAGGCCGGCCGCCGGTTCAGCGATCTGCACGAGAACCGGCTGGTCATCGGGCTCTCCGGCCGGGACATCGAGTTCGGGCTGTCCACCGCCCGAAGCCGGCTCAATCTCGCCAACATCCTGGATTCAGCCACCCAGAAAAGGCTGGAAGTCTTCGTCGTCGGCCCGCCGCCAACGCTCGATCCCGTTCAGAACCGGCGCCTCGGCGAGCTGAACACCGCCTTTGCCGACGTGACCACCCGTCGCAAGCACCTCTACGTGGACACCTTTTCGCCGCTGCTCAACCACGAGCAGTGGCGCCAGGACCTCGCCGCCAACGGGGGCACGCCCGGGCAGGCCGGCTACGGCCTGATGGCGTGGCTCGTGCTTCACCGTGGCTGGTTCCAGTGGCTTGGCATGGAGACGCCCGAATAACGAAGATGCTTCGCGATATATCTTGATCTTCCCCCGGCCGCGGCGTAGCGTGTCTTCCACAGACACGATATATCGCAAGTGGAGGAACCGTGGAAGACAACTCCTGGACCGTCACCGGCCCGCAGACCATTGATGTCGACGGCGTCACTCACCTCAAGGTGGGCATCGTCCGGGGCAGGTTCGACATCGTCACACACGGCGAAGAGACCGTCCGGATCGAGGTCTCGGAGGTGCACGGCGACCCACTGGCGGTCTCCGTGGCCCGCGGGCGGCTGGAAATCCGTCACCAGATGCACGGGCCGCAGGGCTGGTTCAAGAACCTGATGGAGTCGGTCAACAGCAGCAGCAACAACTCCACGGTCATCAGCATCGCTGTGCCTGCGGGCGTCGAGGTGGAGGCGGGCACCGTCAGCGGTGACGGACTGGTCTCCGGTGTCGGCGGCCGGGCCCGGCTGAGCACCGTCACCGGCTCCCTTCTGGCCGACGGAACCTCGGGTGACCTGCACGTGAACACGGTCAGCGGCGAAGTGATCGCCCGCAACCACAACGGCGTCCTCACGGCCAAGAGCGTCTCGGGAGAAGTGACAGCATCCGGCCAGTTCAGCAGTATCCGGGCCAATACTGTCAGCGGCGACATGAGCTTCGACCTGCACGGCTTCACCCGCGACTTCGGCGCCAACTCTGTCTCCGGGGACCTGACAGTCCGCGTCCCCCACGACATTGGCGTGGACATCGTGGCCCAGTCCGCCAGCGGGCCGGTGGTCATCGACGACCGGAAATACGGCCATCCCGGCGGCAAGGTGCAGACCATTTCCGGCCCGGACGCCAAGCTCATGCTGGTTCGCACCAACTCAGTCTCCGGGAAGACGTCCATCTTCCACGGCCAGGCACCGGCCACCGCGGAACCGGCGCTCTGATGCCTCCCGTCTTTGCCCACGGCGCGCTGCGGCTGTATCTGCTGGCGCTTCTGGAGGAGGGCCCCAAGCACGGATATGAACTCATCAAGGCCCTTAGCGACCGCTTTGGCGGAACCTACTCCCCCAGTGCCGGCACCATCTATCCGCGGCTGGGCAAGCTGGAGGCGGAAGGCCTGGTGGCTACTGAGTCCCAGGGGCGCCGCACCAACTACCGCATCACCGCAGCGGGCCTCGCTGAACTGAACAGTCGCCGCAGGGAGGTGGAAACCGTGGAGAACGACATTGCGGCATCCGTCCGCCGCCTCGCCGACGACCTCCGCGCCGACATCCGCAGCAACATGCGCGGGCTCCGCGCAGACCTTGCGGCCACAGCCGAAGCGGCCCGCACCGCTGCCAGATCGGCGGATTGGGCCGCGTCGGCAAATGCGGCCGGGCCGGCAACCCCGGCCGGCGGGCGCCGCTATCCCCCGGAGGGGCAGCAATTGCTCAAGGAAGCGGAAATGCTGCTGCAGGCGTTCCGCGACGACATGCGGACCGAGCTGCGCCTGCACACCAGGGACCGGCCCATGACCCCGGTGGCGCTTGAAGCGGTTCACACGGTACTGGACCAGGCCCGGGCCGCGATTCGGAACTCGCTATAGGAATCCCTCTCCGGCCGCCAGTTCGCGGCCTGTCCGCCGATATGGGAGACTGGAGGGCAACTCTTTTGGGTAACGAGATTAAGGAGGCCAGCTATGAGCAAGCGTGCACGTAAGCGTCGTGACCGTAAGCGTGGCGGCGCGAACCACGGGAAGCGCCCCAACACCTAAGCCACGGCTTGAACCGAAGCTTAAACACGATGCCCCCGCTACCGGCAAGGTAGCGGGGGCATCGCGCTTAAGTCAGGTGCTCCGTCAGGCGTCCACCGGCCGGATCGTGTGGATCCGCTGCAGGATGGCGTTCTTCAGGTTTTCCGGAGCAGCCTCGGTACAGGAGCGCTTCACCACTTTCCGGATGACACACTCGAGATCGTACTGCTCCGTGCATTCGGGGCACTCGTCCAGGTGCTGCTTGATCTCCGCAAGGTCGCTGCGGGTCAAGGCCCCGTCCAGATACTCATAGATGCGCTGCATCCTGGTGTCATCGCAGTCGCCCAATCCCTGGCAGTCGCTCATTTCCCGTTCTCCTGTTGGTTGCCTTCCGCTGCCGTCGTGGCGTCCGCAGCAGCTTTGAATCCCCGGTCGGCGGCGTAGTCCGCCAGCATGTCCCGCAGCATCTTGCGACCCCGGTGAAGCCGGGACATCACAGTGCCGATGGGGGTGTTCATGATGTCTGATATTTCCTTGTACGCGAAGCCCTCGACATCGGCGAAGTACACGGCAAGCCGGAACTCCTCCGGGATGGCCTGCAGGGCACGCTTGACGTCCGAGTCCGGAAGATGGTCCAGTGCCTCCGCCTCGGCGGACCGCAGGCCGCTGGAGGTGTGGGACTCGGCACGGGCAAGCTGCCAGTCCTCGATGGTGTCCGAATTGGACTGCAGCGGTTCCCGCTGCCGCTTCCGGTACAGGTTGATGTAGGTGTTCGTCAGGATCCGGTACAGCCAGGCTTTGAGGTTGGTGCCCGGCTTGTACTGATGGAACGCCGAGAACGCCTTGGTATACGCCTCCTGCACGAGGTCTTCGGCATCGGCCGGGTTCCGGGCCATGCGCATGGCAGCCGAATACAGCTGGTCCACGTACTGCATGGCGTCGCGCTCAAACCGCGCCCGGCGCGCTTCGGCGCTCTCCGAGCCGACGTCGATATCCTCTGCCGCTTCAGCGGCGGCTGACGTGCCATTGTCCGGGACGCCGTTGGCGGCGTCCTCCTGTGCGGCCTGCAGGGCCGGATCCACGGTGCTCATTGCCTTCAAGTCTACTTTGATCGGCGCCGGCCGCCCTTGACGGCGTGCCGTGCCTTTCCCCGCCCCAGGGAGACCGTCCGGTTCAAGGAAACCGCCCCCTGCCGAGAAGGCGCTTCCCGCCTCCAGGGCGTCTGCTTCGGGCACCACGAACGGCCTCATTGTGGCGGGACTTCGCACCCCCACAGCTTCCTTCACCAAAGTCAATGCTCCATCTCCACTCCGCCTGTTGGACCGGCTTGAAAAAGACCGCGTTCGTGCGGCGGTCCGCGTTCCTGCCGGTTCCGGCCATGCCCCAGCCGCCGCTGCACACCGGAAACCTCCGCGGACAGCACCCGCAGTCTGTTCCCGGCCAAAGAGCACAACGACGCGCGGTGGGCAAATATTCCGCAAAAGTGCAAGACTAGAACCGACTCCGCCGCGGCCACCGCGGCTCGGCCATCCAGGAGGAAATTCATGTCCTTTGTCCGCTTTTTTGCCCGGCCGATGCTGGCCTCAAGTTTCATCCTCGCCGGCACGGACAAGCTCAGGAATGCGGATGACACCGCCCAGCAGCTGTCGCCCCTCCTGCGCCGTGCCGCGGAAGCCCTCCCTTTCCAGACTGACGAGAAGGTCCTCGCCCGGATCATTGGCGGAACGCAGGTAGGGGCCGGCGTCCTCTTCGCGCTCGGAAAGTCGGCGCGGCTGGCCGCCTCGGTACTGGCCGTCATCTCGGCGCTGAACGCCTTCGTTGAATGGCGCAGCGCCGACATCAGCAGCAAGGAAGGCCGGGAAAACCGCCGCAACCAGCTGCTCAAAAACATCACCCTCACCGGCGGGGTGCTGCTGGCCTCCGTGGACACCGCCGGCAAGCCCAGCCTGGCCTGGCGTGCAGAGCACCTCGCGGCCGACGCCCGGAAGACCGCCAGTCACCTCGCGGCGGACGCCCGCAAGACCACCGGCAAGAAGCTGCAGAAGGCCGACAAGGCTGTCCGCAAGGCCGTTGACCACGCGGTAGGGGCATAAGCAGGAATGGCAGCATCACCCATGGGCGCGTCCGCTGAAAATTCCGGCGCCGCTCCGCACTGGCCCGCGCCGTTTGCGGAGCAGCCGGTCGACGCCACCGTCCGCGTACCCGGCTCGAAGTCGCTGACGAACAGGTACCTGGTCCTTGCGGCACTGGCCGACGGGCCGTCGCGGCTCCGGGCACCGCTGCACTCGCGCGATTCCGCGCTCATGATTGCTGCCCTGCGCCAGCTTGGCGCAGACATCCGGGAAGTCCCGGGCGACGGCGCCTTCGGCCCGGACCTGGAGGTTTCACCCATTCCGGCCAATTCCGGCGGCGGGGACGTCGCCGTCGACTGCGGCCTGGCCGGGACCGTCATGCGGTTCGTGCCGCCAATGGCGGCCCTGCGCAGCGGCGCCACCGTCTTCGACGGCGACCCCCACGCCCGGGAACGGCCCATGGGGACCATCATCGACGCGCTCTCGGCGCTGGGAGTTGCCGTGACCGGCGACGACGGCGGCACGCCCGCCTCGCTGCCGTTCCGCGTCGAGGGCTCCGGACGGGTCCGCGGCGGGCACCTCGTCATCGACGCCAGTGCATCATCCCAGTTCGTCTCCGCCCTGCTCCTGGTGGGGGCGCGGTTCACGGACGGCCTGCACCTTGAGCACTCAGGCAGCACGGTGCCGAGCCTGGACCACATCAACATGACCATCGCCGTGCTGCGCGGCGCCGGCGTGGCAGTGGATGACTCAACACCGAACCACTGGATTGTCAGCCCCGGCCCGATCCGCGCATTCGACCAGCGCATCGAACAGGACCTGTCCAACGCCGGCCCCTTCCTGGCGGCCGCGCTGGCCACCGCCGGTACGGTCCGGGTTCCGGACTGGCCGGAGCACACCACCCAGGTGGGCGACATGTGGCGCAGCATCCTCACCGATATGGGCGCCACGGTCACCCTGGCCGACGGCACCCTGACGGTGACCGGCCGCAGCGAGATCAAGGGCGCGGACTTCGCCGACACCAGCGAACTGGCCCCAACGGTCGCAGCGCTCTGCGCCTTGGCGTCCGGCCCTTCCCGGCTGAGCGGCATCGCACACCTGCGGGGACACGAAACTGACAGGCTCGCAGCGCTTGTGACCGAGATCAACCGCCTCGGCGGCGACGCCGAGGAAACCGCCGACGGGCTCATCATCCGGCCCGCGGAACTGCATGGCGGGGTCGTACACAGCTACGCGGACCACCGGATGGCCACCGCCGGAGCCATCCTCGGCCTGGCGGTCAGGGGCGTGGAAGTGCAGGACATCGCCACGACATCCAAGACCATGCCCGACTTCCCCCAGCTGTGGGCGGACATGCTCAGCCAGCGGAGCAGTGCTGTTACCAACACGGCAGGGACGACCGGTGGCTCGCAGCACTGATTCCTGGGATGAATCCGACGTCCGGATCCGGCCGAACAAGAAAGGTTCACGGCCCCGGACGAAGGACCGCCCCAGCCATGAGGACGCCGTCACGGGACGGATCATCACCGTTGACCGGGGCCGGTATACGGCGGTCGTCGGCGAGGACTCCGGGCACGAGCGGACAGTTATTGCGGCCCGCGCCCGGGAGTTGCGCCGCTCCCCCGTGGTGGCCGGCGACTTCGTTTCCCTGGTGGGCGACGTGTCCGGCGCGCCGGACACTCTCGCCCGGCTGGTGAAGATCCAGGACCGCAAGACTCTGCTGCGGCGCAGCGCCGACGACACTGACCCGGTGGAACGCGCCGTCGTTGCCAACGCCGACCAGCTGGTGGTGGTTGTGGCCGCCGCCAACCCTGAACCCCGCACCGGCTTCATCGACCGGGCGCTGGTGGCCGCCTACGATGCCGGAATCGAGCCGCTGCTGCTCGTCACCAAGGCCGACGTCAAGGATCCGACCGAACTGCTGAGCAACTACCGCCACCTCGACTTTCCGGTGATCATCAGCCGTACCGCCGATTCCGACGCGTCCGGCATCGATGCCCGGTCCGACGACGGCCTCTCCGCCCGGCTCGACGTTGCCGCCGTGTCCGAACTCCGCGCCCACCTGGACGGCAAGGTCACCGTGATGCTGGGCCATTCCGGCGTCGGGAAATCCACCATGGTCAACGCACTGACCGGCGCCGAACGCGCCACCGGCGGCGTGAACGCGGTGACGGGCCGCGGACGGCACACGTCGTCGTCGGCCCTTGCCCTCAAGCTCGCGGACGCCCCCGCCGGCAGCTGGATCATCGACACACCGGGCATCCGCTCCTTCGGGCTGGCGCACGTCGACCCGGACCGCATCCTGCACTCCTTCCCCGACCTTGAGCCCGGGACCGAAGCCTGCGAACGCGGCTGCAAGCACGACGCCACCGCGGTCAACTGCGGCGTGGATGCGTGGGTCGCGGCCGGCCACGCAGGTCCTTCGGGAGCGGCCAGGCTCGCGTCCCTGCGCCGCCTGCTGGGCACTGACCCCCGCGCCGAGGCCCAGGAAACCAAGGAACTCGGCAGCGTCGGCTAGCTTCCCGCGGCACCGACCGGCCACTGCCTCCCCGCCCCGCCGGGCCTTTGAGGGTAGTTTGGAACCATGACCCAACCCGCTTCAACGTACAACGATGACCTGCGCCTGGCCCATGTGCTGGCCGATTCCGTGGACGACCAGACCATGAGCCGGTTCAAGGCACTGGACCTTCAGATCGAGACAAAGCCCGATCTGACGCCGGTCACCGATGCGGACAAGGCCGCCGAGGAGTCCATCCGCGGCCAGCTGTCCCGCTCCCGTCCCCGCGACGCCGTCCTCGGTGAGGAGTTCGGCAGTTCCGGCCACGGTTCGCGCCGCTGGATCATCGACCCCATCGACGGCACCAAGAACTTTGTCCGCGGCGTGCCGGTGTGGGCCACGTTGATTGCCCTCGTCGATGAGGGCGAGCCGGTGGTAGGCGTGGTCAGCGCCCCGGCGCTGGGCAAGCGCTGGTGGGCGGCGAAGGGAGCAGGCGCCTACTCGGGCCGTTCTCTCGCGGCCGCCACCCGCCTCAAGGTATCCAACGTCTCCAGCCTCGCCGACGCCTCGCTGTCCTACTCCAGCCTTGGCGGCTGGAAGGACCGCGGCAACCTCGATGAGTTCCTGCAGCTCACCGAGGATGTGTGGCGCACACGTGCGTTCGGTGACTTCTGGTCCTACTGCATGGTGGCCGAAGGGGCCGTGGATATCGCCTGTGAGCCGGAACTGAACCTGTACGACATGGCGGCGTTGGTGCCGATCGTGACCGAGGCAGGCGGCCGTTTCACCTCCCTCGAAGGCACGGACGGGCCGTTCGGCGGCAACGCCCTGGCCACCAACTCGATTCTGCACTCGGAAGTCCTGAGGCGGCTGAACCCGCAACTGGACGACCTGCTTTAGGTTTTTCCTGCCACCGCCCCGCCCTGAACATTACGACGGCGGCCGCCCGCTTTTGGGGGC